>CALHID010000249.1 GCA_938030835.1 uncultured Actinomyces sp.
CTTTGTGACCGAAGGGTTGCTCTACGAATACACTTACCGCCGACCGATGTTGGCCTCCTACCGCCGCGGAATCGTGATTTCGGCTGTGATCATGTTTGTGGGCATGGGCACGCTGCTCATTGCTCGCCACCCGGCGCTGCGCTCGCTGGGCGAAATCACGGTGCTGGGCATGGGCTGCGTGGTACTGGCCGCTGCGCTGTTGCCGCCGTGGGTCTTCGGCAGAATGGTGCGCGAAGACCGCGGTCGATGGGCGATGCCTGTGACGCTGGGCGGCCTGTGGCGCAACGGGCTGGCGGCACTGTGCGAAACGACGCTCGGGGTGGTGCTGTCGGTGTACGGATGGTGGTGCCTGGTGGTGCTGCGCGCCACGCCGAAACGCCGAGCGCGTTTCCGAATGGCGGTGCACCGGGCGGCACGTTGGGCGGTGTGTCGACGTTGTGGTGTGGAGGTTGCGCTACCCGACGTGGCGGGTGAGCACCGAGAAGGGGGCGAACTGCTGGTGGTGCCCGTGCACACGTGCAGCGACGCGCTGTTGTTGGCCGCCAGAAAGCTGCGAGGGATAGTGGTTCAGACGATCTCCCAAACCGACTAATTCCAAGTACTCTTGGGCTTCCCGCGCAACTTCCTCCTTAGGACGCCCCAAGACCTGAATCGGGCCTTCCATAACATTCTCTAGAGCAGTCATGTGCGGGAAGAGGTTGAACCGTTGGAAAACCATACCGATTTGCGAGCGCTGACTAGCAATTTGCTTGTCCGTTAGGTCATGCAGTACCCCCGTTGAGGGGTCTTTTCGGTATCCCAAAAGCTCGCCATCAATGAAGATTTCCCCAGCAGAGATTGTCTCTAGCTGGTTGAGACAACGCAGTAGTGTTGACTTACCTGAGCCTGACGGGCCCATGATTACGCAGACCTCGCCGTTGGCGATATCGAGATCTATCCCGCGCAGGACGTGGAGGTCGCCGAAAAACTTATGGACTCCGCGGATTTGAATGAGCGCAGACTGATCTGTCATGGTGTTACCTCAATGAAAGTCGTATCTACAGACTGATTGTCAGGATCAAATCCTTTGCCGAAGTATGCTTCGATGTGGCTCTGGATCCACATGAGGATACTGGTGACAACCAAGTACCAGATTGCAGCTGCAATAAGCAAAGGGATTGGCTGGAATAGTTCTTGTCCCTTTTGGTTCGCAACGAACGTTAGCTCAAGAGTGTAGGGGATTGCGCTGACCAGAGAAGTGGTCTTAAGCATCGAGATCGTCTCGTTACCAATGGGTGGGACAATCACTCTCATAGCTTGAGGCAAGATAATCCGACGGAAAATCTTCCCACGAGACATTCCCAGTGCCGTTGCCGCTTCCCATTGCCCCTTATCCACCGAGAGTAGCCCTGCGCGGATAATTTCAGCAAGATAGGCGCCTTCGTTGAGCCCGAGACCGATAAATGCCATCCAAAATTGTGTGAACCACTCACGAGTCTCGAAGGAGAAGCCGAAATCTGTTCCTGGAATTCCCAAGCTAATTGTCTGGTAGAGAGTCGGTAGTAGCGACCAGAAAATCAGCTGCGTGTAAATAGGCGTTCCACGGAAGAACCAAATATAGGCAGAAGCTACACCGCGTAAAACGGGATTAATCGACTGGCGCATGATCGCCATAGTGATGGCGAGTACCGTACCAAGCGCCATGGATAAAACCGTCAAGACGATCGTCATCATCAGGCCGGTGATGATCATTTTTGAAAAGAGCCATTTCCATACCACATCCCACCTAAATTGGGGGTTTGTGACAAGGATGTAGGCCAATCCCAATGCCAAGAGCCCAACGATAATTGCACTGATCCAACGACCTAGGTGGAAGACAGGTCGGGACTGGATCAACTCAACCCCGTCTTTGGTCTTTTCGGACATAACGTGAATTCCTTAAAGATGCTAGCGACGAAATATCAGACCTGAGGGTTAATTTCTGCGGTCTTAAGTGCGCCTTGGTTCGATCCGTAGGTTGCGAGGATCTTCTCAACGTATCCGTTGTCCATCAGGTACTGGACAGCTGCCTGGATGGCCTTCGTGAGTTGCTCGTTATCCTTAGGGACGATGATTCCCTGAGGTGCAGATTCAACGACATCTCCGACCTGCTCGAGCGAACCATCAGATTGCTCAATGGTGTAGCCAATAACGGGGGAGTCAGCAAGGGTTGCATCGTACTGGCCACTGGCGACACGCACGGCAATGTCAGTTTGAAGGTCGTGAGGCATGATCTTTACAGCCTTTTCACCCTTAGCGGTGCAGTCATTAGAGAGCTGAGTGATGTAGTCGAATTGGAAGGTTCCATTCTGGACACCAACAGTTGTTCCACATACGTGCGTTGGATCAAAGTTCTTGGGATTTCCCTTCGCAACTGCGAAAGCAGTACCAGTTTCGATGAAGCTGACCATGTTGACTTCCTTCTCACGATCTGCAGTGATCGTGAAGCCAGAAATGCCGATATCGAACTTCGAACCAAGCGAAGGAATAATTGTTGCGAATTCAGCGTGCTCCGTGGTTGCGCCCTTCAGGCCCATCACATGCGCGATTGCATCGGCCATATTGACGTCATAACCAGTGGGGGTAGTGCCATCTGACTTGAAGAACTCTGCCGGTGCATAGTCGATTGATGCGCCGTTCTTCAGCACTCCCGCTTTCTTGATGGACTCGGGAACCAATGCCTCGATTTCAGGGACAGCTTGGATCGATGAGGTATCGAAGCTGAGATTCGCTGTCTGAGAGGTGGATGCTGAACCATCTGCTGAAGGCTTTTCATCGGGGTTTGAGCAAGCTGCGATACCTGCTGCGCTCAGCACCAGAATGGATGGAATTGCAATAAGTTTTGTGTTCATGATGTCTCTCCTTGAGTTCTGATGAAATAAGCATACATCAGAATGCATATTATGCATAAATTGATTGTTGGTGACTCCTCACACAAAAATTGAGGCCTGTGAACAACTTGGTTCACAGGCCTCAAATGAAAGATCAGCGTCCGCGCAGTGCGCGTCGGTTGGGGCGCATCCTAGTTGGATCGATTCCTTTGGGAATCGGTGCAGATGTACGGTCCAGAGCGCTCAGGCGCTGGTTGACCAGAGGAACTTCATCGCGAGTTAGAGTCTTTTTGAGTGAGCGAAGTTCACGTTGAAGCTTTGCTAAACGAACCTGCCCCTCTTCGGTGCCAACCTGAATGGTGGTGACGGTGACGTTGCGCATGATTCGCTGCGCCTTTTTGCGCTCCTGCTCAAGGAGCGAGCGAACACGGGAACTGGGACCTTCGGAGATGAGCACAATGCCAGGACGGCCGATAAGACGCCAAACAAGATCCTGCTCGGGGTTCGCGGCGATTGGCTGTTGATTGGCAATCCAGCCACTGCGGATGCGGCTAATCACCATGTATACCTGGCCAACAGTCCCCTCGACCTGGGCATATGTTGCGCGTTCGGTAAGAGTCGACAAGATGATGGTCGAGATCAAAACACCGATAAGCAGGCCGAGGAGGATGAGTGAGAACCAGCTACCGTGGATCAGCGCCGCAGCTAGAACTCCAAGCGCGGTTGCGACGACCGTAACGCCGATCATCAGCCAGCCAATCCAAGGATATGTACGGGCGGCAATTCGGTAAGCGTCCATCAGATTGTGATAGAAGCGCCGTTTTTTCTGGGGTGTGCTGTTTTCGCTCATAACGGGTCCATCTTAGCGGGTTTTTTGTCTGTCACAGAATGTGAAAGGGGGTGTGGGGACCATTTGATCTCCACACCCCGATTCGCTTCGCTATCTCAACGAGTTGCTGCGGCCAAGGGGACCTCTGCATCGGGTTCGTGAGTGATGCGGTTACGTAGGTCGCGGCGAACAATTTCGATCGACCACATCCACACAATGTGTCCCAGTGCTTCTGAGAAATGCTCAGCCCAGCTCTGTCCGCCTTCAACCCAGGGGAAGGGGGATGGGACTGTTCCCATGAGAGGCATTAGGACGAGGTGGAATCCGATCCAGACAAGCAGACCGAATGCGGCACCTTGCCAGAGCTTAATTCCAGGGAAATATTCCGCGACAATGCAGTAGAAGAGTGCAAAGACAATCGCGAAGGAGAAGTGGATGATGAAAGAATAAATCGGCAGGTTATCGTTTCCGTTGAAAGAAACTGTTGTGTGAACCTGATCGGGGGTCATCCCGAGCTGCTCGAGGAGCATCTGTGGCGGGGTTGTTGCGTTGCGCTCGGGGGTACGAGGCGGGAAAGGAACTTCCCATCCGAACTTGACGATTGCGGAGAAGAGTCCGCCGATTACGCCAGCAACTGTGGCTGCGCCAATGCGACGGCGTTTGGGATCAGTCTTCTTAAAAAGGTTTTTGAACATCTTTAGGCATTTCTATCGATACTGCAGAGTATGGATACCGAGGACGTCGCGAGGCGACGTAACCTCGTGTATCGGTTGACAGTCTCTCACCTTTGAACGTAGATCGCTAGGCCGTGGGCTTGTTGATGACAAGGTGAAATAAAAGTGGTGGGCAAGCTTAGGCTTGCCCACCACAGTGATGAAATTGGTGAGGTTTACAGGCCGAGTTCTGACTCGAATGCAGCTTCCTCAAGTCGGCGCTTCACATCCATGAGGAAACGGGATGCGTCTGCGCCGTCAACCAGACGGTGATCGTAGGACAATGAGAGATAAACCATTGAACGGATCGCGATCGAATCGTTGCCGAGTTCGTCCTTAACAACCACCGGGCGCTTCACGATCGTGCCCACGCCCATGATTGCGGTTTCCGGCATGTTGAGCACTGGAGTATCGAAGAGCGCGCCACCCGAACCTGTGTTCGTGATGGTGAAGGTTGAACCCGAAAGCTCATCAGCGCCGATCGTTGCCGACCGTGTACGTGCAGCAAGATCGTTGATTGAACGCGAAACGTCGGCGATTGACATTTCCTGGGCGTTCTTGATGACCGGGGCCAGCAGGCCGCGCTCCGTATCTACCGCGATGCCAATGTTCTCGTGATCGAAGTACGTTACTTCCTTGTCATTGATCGTTGCGTTGACCTTGGGGTGGAAGCGCAGTGCTTCGGTCGCAGCCTTGACGAAGAAGGGGAGGAAAGTCAGCTTGGTGTTCTCGCGCTGAACAAATGCGTCCTTTGCACGCGCACGCAGAGCGGCAATCTTCGTAACGTCGACTTCGATAATAGTGGTGAGCTGGGCAGCGGTTGCGAGTGACTCGACCATGCGGCGGGCGATAGTCTGGCGCAAACGCGACATCTTCTCAGTGGTTCCGCGAAGCGGTGATGCCTCGCGGCCGGAGAAGACATTGTCGCCAGGGGCTACTGCTACGGCGGCCTGAGGTGCTGCGCTGGCTGCAGGAGCTGCAGGAGCTGCTGGAGCTGGGGCTGCTACTGGTGCTGCAACAGGAACAGCAACAGGTGCTGCTGCAGGAGCAGCGGTTGCTGCTGGTGCGGTTGGAGCAACTGGTGCTGGAGCTGCATAAGTAGCGGCTGCGCCATCACGAGGATCGTTAATGAATGGTGGCAGTGGATCGTTGCTCTGTCCCCATGCAGCAACGTTGAACTGACGCATCCAAAGAGCGATTGCGTTCTGCATAAGAAGCATAACGATAAGACCAACAACGTGACCAATATAGCCAATAATCAGGAAAATTGGTCCCATCTGAATGACGCTGCGTGCAAGCAGAGCAAGCATAATAAGACCAACCTGGCTCTGGTCGGTAACGTTCTGAGTTCTTGCAATGGTTAAAGCCTGAGTGCCAATGTTAACAATCATGCTAATTGCAGCGCTACCGCCGATGATGCCCATAATAAGTGAGGTAACAATGCCAAGTACAATGCCCATACCAAAGATACGGAACAGACCGCCCATGTCATGCTTGATCATCTCAAAGATGTTCTTAAAAGCAAAACCTGCAGAGATGCGACCATAAACTGATGCGCGAACCTGAATAACATTGATGCACAGTGGATACACAAATGCTGCAACAATAAAGACTGGGATAAGAATCAGATTGATAACTGGAATGAAAGAAAGAATTCCCGTTGCAATGCTGTATACCAGACCAAAGGCAAGTGCAATAACAACTGCCTTGAAGCCGGTAACAATATAGGTACCAAACTTAAGGTCTTTCTGCTTTGGACCAGCGTTGATGCCCCATGCAGTTACGCGTGCAGTCTCAAGTGCATAGCCAACAAGTGCAAGAATTCCGACAACTGGAATAAGACCAAACAGAGCCATAATAAGGACAGGCTTCCACCAACCCTTTTCCAGAGTCAGAAGTGCCCAGGAGCGTGCAAAGTAGCGATCGCGCCTGTAGCCATTCAACTCATCTGCTGAAACAGCCATTTAACTCTCCCCTCGTGTCAAAAAAGATGACATCGAATTACAAAGCCTAAACATTCTATATAAAATCGAAAAATAAATATATCTTTATTGGTAACAATTAATCAAATGAAAATGTTAAATGGCGGAGGAGGAGGGATTCGAACCCTCGTACCCCTAGAAGGGGTAAACGGTTTTCGAGACCGCCGCATTCAACCACTCTGCCACCCCTCCGAAGGGTGAAACGGCGCCCGTAGGCGCCGTGAAAATTCTGGCGGAGAGTCAGGGATTTGAACCCTGGAGACGCTTTAGACGCCTACACGATTTCCAATCGTGCTCCTTCGGCCACTCGGACAACTCTCCATATAAAACCGCACGGGACAGTATAGCGGATTTCTTACCAATATAGGGCGAGAAGTTCTGTGTATTTTTAATACTTGTGTAGTATTGTCATACTATTAAAAACAAAAACACCAGTAGGAGGTATGGATGCCACCGTTTTTCTCGCCTTATGGCACAGATGCAATTTCTGTGGGCATCCCCTACTGGCTGGACCTTCTAACCGTAATTATTGGTGCAATCTCGGGAATCTTGGTTGCAAGAGATCGTCACTTAGACCTTGTGGGCTTTGTGGGTCTTGGTCTTTTGGGTGGTCTGGGTGGCGGGCTTATCAGGGACGTCATGATGCAAGAAGGTGGCGTCTACATGCTCAACTCGCCCTACGCCATTCCGGCTGCCGTTTTTACCGCTGTCTTACTGTTTATGTTCCCTGAGCCGCTTGATAGATTCTCTCGCATGCTTGAGTGGACCGACATTATTTCCGTTGGCCTCTTTGCTGTTGTTGGTACCGATAAAGCCCTGGTATATCACCTGCTTCCCTTCTCGGTCATTCTGATGGGAAGCATTACGGGCGTTGGTGGCGGTATGCTTCGCGATGTATTTCTTGGCGATATACCTCGTATTTTCCAGCGAAGCAATCTCTACGCGTTTTGCGCAGTTGCTGGCACTACCTCATATTGGGCACTTGTTTCCTACGCTGGAGTCACCAAAATCTGGGCAGCCGTTGTCTGCGTTGCAGTTACCGTTTGCCTGAGGCGTTGGTCGCTCAAGTACAACGTGCTTTCTCCGGCCGACGTTGACCTTACGCCGCACGTAATGCGCAGTGTTAACAAGCTTCGTCACAAAGCTCAGAAGCCAGGTAAACAACCTGAGCAGAACACCCTATCAAAGTAGCATTCGCTCACAATCGGCGGTCTTGGGCGGTTTTGGGCGGTTTTGGGCGGTTCTGGGCGGTTCTGGGCGGTTTTGGACGGTTTTGCATCGCCCCCACATACCGTTTACCAGCACTTTATTTAAAATCTACCTGAAACAAAACTGGCGAGAAACGCTTGCAGCTGCAAGTTCTTCTCGCCAGATTGGTTATCTGTAAACGACGCTGTTACTTCTTGACCATGCCGTTGCGGACTGCCCACTTACGGCGTTCGGTCTCGGAGAGAATACGCTTACGCATGCGGATGTTTTGTGGCGTAATCTCAACAAGCTCGTCGTCCATGATGTACTCCAAGGCCTCTTCCAGCGTAAATAGGCGTGGAGGAGTCAGCTGAACTGAAATATCTGCAGTTGAAGACCTCTGGTTGCCCAAAGACTTGGTGCGCGCAATGTTAACAA
>CALHID010000250.1 GCA_938030835.1 uncultured Actinomyces sp.
CCCACATCGCTACCATTCCGGCCCCTGCGCCTCGCGTCGACAGAGGAGATGCGCCAGGTTGCTGAACGGGGTAGACCCAGCGGCTCCCGATAATGGTCGCGATTCCTGATGAGGCCGTCAGGAAGAGAATGCACAAGCACAGTGTGTAGACGATATCAAGCACGCTCTTGCCCATAATGACGCATGCCGCGCCGGAGGCAACGAGGATAACCGGGGCAACAATAGCTAGGGATCCCAAGATGCGGCCTAAGCGGTCCTCGCGTCCGGTCATTCCGGCAGCAATCGGCACCCATGCAGCTGTTGAGTCATATTGCATATTTGCACCGATATTTGCGCCGATGACGATCGGAGCAAAGTACAGGAAAAAGTCGAAAGTGAAAGGCATGAATTCACGCACTTCACTGTCAATCATGTGGTCCATGAGAACGGCCATCGCCGGGAAGAGGATCGTCGAGCCCAAGGACACCGACAGTCGAGAATCGTGAAGCCAGTAGTACGCCGTCTTCGTCGCCATCGCAGCCGAGCGGCCTGAAAGCCCAAGCGCCTGCCAGCGTTGAACGCGCTTGAGTCCTGCTGAACGCGAATCCGAGCGCTGCTTTGCTAATTCAGCCTTAGCGCGTGCCTCATCAACGTAATAGCGGCCAGCATCAATCGCCTCACGCGCTTTGGCAGAAACGCGGTTTGCATTACCGTACATCGACGGCTTTAACACGCGGATCCAGAGGACCCAACCTAGGGCGATAGTCGCAAGACCGATTGCACAGCGAATTCCCGCAAGGAGGTAGTCTCCTTGCCTCAAGGACTCAAGTACCCCGAAAAAGGCGCCAAAAGGTGTGGTGTAGACCTTGGAAGCGAAGGCACGAACTGCGTCGTAGGAAAAATTGCGAATAAGAAACTGCGTCCAGATTCCCATCGGCGCGAAAACTGCAACGAAAATCATCGAACCGACAAAAGACGCAAAATTCTTGCGCTCTGAGTTTTTCAAAACTTGGTTTCCTGCCCACGTCGTCACGGACTTTGCCCAAATGACAGCAGTGAGGAGGCTAAGAATAGCAGCACAGGTTGCGCCAAGTGAGAGCAGTAATTCACCGCGAGTTAAGAAAAACCAGGCGGGTAAAAGGAAGAGGAGCAATGAAAAAATCCCGCCAATTCCAAGCGCTGACGCTGCAACAAGAGCAAAGGCAAGCTTGGGTGAGGGCGCAATGAAAGGGGAGAGGCGGCGTGGTTCCAGGGTGTTATCTATCGTCGAGAACAACAATGGCAGAATCAGCCACCCGAGGAAAACCAAGGGCCCGATGAGCATGATGAACTCCGGCGGGATAGATTCGCTTAAAGCCCCGACGCCAACGTACAGAGCACCGACCAATCCCAAACCATAAAGAAGTGCTATGAGTGACAGGATCAGGACGACGACTTGTTTGCACATCACGTTCCACATGATGCGCAGCTTCAAACGAATCAGTTGGCCAACCATGACAGCCCTTCGCTCGTGTGCAAGCCGCCCACCAACTGGGCAAAACGCTCGTCCAAGGACATGTCGCCCGCCACTTCTGCAGTCGTTCCAGAAGCCAAAACCTGTCCGTGATTAATCACAGCAACGTGGGTGCACAGCTGCTGGACGGTCGCCATGACGTGACTGGACAAAATGACCGTTCCGCCCCGGTGAGTGAAATCGATGAGGATCTGGCGGATATTCGCTGCCGAAACCGGGTCAACCGCCTCGAAAGGCTCATCGAGGACCAAGACCGAGGGAGCATGGATGAGGGCCGCAGCAAGGGAGATTTTCTTCGTCATACCCGCCGAGTAGTCGGAGATGAGCTTCTTACCTGCATCCACCAGGTCCAAAGTCGCTAGCAGCTGCCGCGCACGCTCGCGAGCAGTTTCGCGAGGTAAACCGCGCAGCATTCCGACGTGAACTAAGAAATCAGGGCCGGAAAGGCGATCAAGTAGACGCATTCCATCGGGCATGACGCCAAGCTGTGCGCGGGCAGCAAGATTATCGGCCCACACATCGATTCCATTGACGAAAGCAGTTCCAGAATCCGGGGTCAACAAACCGGTCGCCATATTGAGGGTCGTGGACTTGCCTGCACCATTAGGACCGACGAAGCCGTAGAAGGATCCCTTGGGAATGTCCAAGTTGAGGTTTGCCACCGCAACCAAGTTTCCGAAGATCTTCACGAGGCCGCGCATCGCGAGTGCGCATTCGCCGGGTTCCCCGAGACGCTGCGTGGGCATGAAGGCAGGGAATGTGGCTGCGGGAGGTTGTTGAGCCGCTGAACCCGTTTGGAACTGTTGAGCGATAGCAGGGCCTGGTTGGAACTGTTGAGGATTCGCGGGGGCTTGTTGGAAACCGGGGGCTTGCTGGTATTGCTGCGCAATGAAAGCCGTTTGCCCGTACTGCTGTCCAGGTTCAGGTGGCGGAGGGACAATCGAGCGCCTCTTTGGCTGCGACTGCTGCGGCTGTGCAGGAGTCACTGCAGGCTGCCCCGGCTGGAAAAGCTGCCCGGGAGGCGGGACTGGAGGAGTCGGAGGGAGTGGGGGTTGAGACATCGTCGATATTCCTTCCTGAAATGTCCTAATGAGTCCAGATTAGTCGGTGTGGGCTTGTCGAGTCGAAGCTTCTCACGCGAGGGGTTATGAGGGGAGAAACACCACATATCTCGTGTGAAAACCGCAAACTCAGCTGTGGGTTTGCTGACGATTTTCGGGAGTGATTCTGGGATATTCGAAAATCGTACTTTTGTATCCTTTGAGTTTGCTACTCTTTTGAGTGATTGAGGCTACAGCTCGGAGGGTGCTCCAGCTGGCCCCGGGTGCCGCGACTGCCGTGGCGCCCGTGCATTTTGATCGTGCACCTTGAGAGGCTGCGTGCGAAGAAGCGAACAGTGATCGGTTCTCTGGCAGTCTTTTCCCTTTTTGGAATGCCGCTAGCTGCCTACGCGGATCCCAGCGAAGACCCGACATCGGGAAGCGAAACTCAGGCCTCGACGCCCACCCCCAGCGTCGAGGCCTCGGCACATGTTAGGCAGACGCGCGCGGTGAGTGCGCTGGTATCGATTCCGGATATCCAAACCCCAGGTGATGGAGATGACTCTCATCTGATTAATCAAACCGTTGAAACCAAAGGCGTTGTGACCGCGGCCTATCCCAAGGGAGAGAACGCAAACCTTAAAGGCCTCGAGGGCTTCACCATCCAAACCCCCGGAACGGGCGGAACCTGGGATCCTACGCGAAGCACCTCCGATGGCCTCTTCGTCTTCATGGGGAAATCTTCTAAGACGATGCCTTCCATTGGTGAGTGCGTTGTCGTCAAAGGCAAGGTTGATGAATATGCGGGTGTGAAGAATGCAACCGCCTCAACTCAGAGTCTGACCCAATTGGTCCCGCAAAGTATTACTGCAGCCACTGATTGTGATCCCGTTAAACCCACTGAACTGAGCGGTGTGCCGACGCAAAAGCAGATGGAAGCGCTTGAATCCATGCTGGTTCTGCCCAAGGACACCTGGACAATTACGGATAACTACAAGACGAACCGCTTCGGGACGCTCTCGCTGACCCCCGGAACCGAGGTTTTGCGAACCGCCACCGACGTTGTTGCCCCCGGCTCCGCTGCTCGAGCCTACGAGGCCGAAAACGCCGCTAAAACGATTGATCTGGACGACGCCTCGACCACAGACCTGACGAATTTCAAGCAGAACGGGTACAAAGAGCGCTACGCCTACTTGGCCAATGGAGCACCTGCGCGCGTGGGCCACCACGTCACCTTCACGAAACCCGTTGTTTTGGAATCGCGCTTTGGAAGTTTCGTTTTCCAGCCCACGCAGATGACTGCTGGTTACCCCGATCGCTCTCCGGTCAGCATCACGGGGGAGCGTCCAGCTGCTCCAACAGTGAGCGGTGATACCAAGGTTGCAACCTTCAACGTCCTCAACTACTTCTCTGATCTGGGTGAAAACGAACCCGGATGCAAGGGATACGAGGACCGCGACCACAAGTACGTGACCGATAAGGACTGCAAGCTCCGCGGTGCCTGGTCTTCGCAAGCTTTCGCGAACCAGCAGACCAAGATCGTTCAGGCAATTAACACGATCGATGCCGACGTTGTGGCATTGGAAGAAATCGAAAACCCCGTCGCATCGGGTGTCAGCAGCGACCGTGATGGTGCGCTCAAGACCCTAGTCAATGCACTCAACGCAGCTGCTGGATCCGAGGTCTGGGCCTATGTCCCCAGCCCTTCAACCGTTCCTGCGAACGAAGATGTCATCCGTATTGCCTTCATCTACAAGAAGGCAAGGATTACCCCGGTTGGTGACTCAGTCATTTTTGATGACCCCGCATACACGGGCCTTGCTCGCCAGCCGCTTGCTCAAGAATTTAAGCCGATCACCGATGCAAATCACGAGGGCAAGAATTTCGTCGTTATTGCCAACCACTTTAAGTCGAAGGGGTCCGTGCCAAAGAACTTGTCTGGTGCAGAAGCTTCCGCAAATACTGACAATGGTGACGGGCAGGGTAACTCCAATGGAGTTCGCGTGAAGCAGGCCCGAGCACTTGCCACTTTTGCTCAGCGTTTCAATGGAACCCCGACCGTGCTTGTCGGTGACTTCAACGCCTATTCCAAAGAAGATCCGCTGAAGGTTCTCACCGATGCTGGATGGACCCACGAATCAGGTCACGGCGACTCTTCCTATGTCTATGGTGGTCGCTCCGGATCGATGGACCACGTCTTTGCAAACTCTGCAGCACACCCGCTGATCACCGAGGTGAAGTCTTGGGCCGTGAACGCACAAGAGAGCATTGCCTTCGAGTACTCGCGTGCCAACTACAACGCTTACTTGGCTTTCGAGGCCGATAACCCCTTCCGCGCCTCGGACCACAATCCTGAAATCATCGGTTTGAATCTCATCACTCCGATCAACAACCCAAGTGTTGCACCGACCAGCGAGCCTTCGGGGCAGGCCTCCACCTCCCCGAGCGCGCCCACGCAACCCACCCCGCAATCTGCAGCAACTCCACTTTGGCCTCGACCGGCGTCATGGGAAGCATCCCGCTGATTGCGGGAGCCTTGGCCCTGGCGGCAATCGGTTGCGCGCTGCGCCGCAAGACCCTCTGACCCTCACCAACCATCACGAGAGGAACACACAATATGTTCACCACTTCAAGACGAGTGGCGATTGCAACCGGTGCGGCACTCGCGCTCTTTGCAACCCCGCTGACTGCGCTCGCGGAGCCTGCTAGCGACGCCACCCCAACGGCGGAAGCGAGCACCGAGGCTCCTGCCGCCACCCCCACTGCCGAGGCCTCGGCAAGCGAGGCGACTCCTGATCCGGCCCCCGCAGTCGGAACGGATCGCGGAGCTTCCGATATCGTCACCTTGGACCTGTACAACCTGACCGATGTGCACGGACACATTGAGCCGCAAAAGGATCGCAAGACCAAGAAGATCAGCGAATCGGGTCTTCCGGCGATGAATTGCTACCTTAAGAAAGCAAAGGCGACGAATCCGAACTCAAGCTTCACCCTGTTGGGCGACAACATTGGTGCATCTCCCTACACTTCGGGTGCGCTGAAGGATAACCCGACCATCGAGGCCCTCAATACGATGCACCCCTTGGCATCGACCATGGGTAACCATGAGCTCGATATGGGGCAGGCTGTCTTCAAGCAGCGTGTTGATGGATCGAATCCTTCTGAGTTTGTCCAAACGAACTTCCCCTACCTGGCTGCAAACGTTGACGGAATGAGAACCTGGGGCTCGGGAACTCCTTACTTGGGAGAGTACAAGCTGTGGACCTCTCCCTCGGGAGTGACGGTTGCATTTATTGGTGCGATCGCTGGGGACGTGCCCTATAAGCTCAGCCCCGGAACCACAGCGGGTCTGACCTTTAACGATCCGATCGCCAAGATCAACACCCTGGCAAAGAAGCTCAAGCAGGATGGAACCGCACAGATCGTCATCGCCATGCTCGATGATGACGTGAAGAATAACTACCCGAAGATGAGCGCCGATGTTGACGGCCTCATGGGTGGCGACACGCACGTGCCTTACGAGTTCGACCACGTCGATTCGCCGGTCACGCTCACCTCTGCAAATCCGCTTCTCGCGGGTGTTGCCTCGGGTTCCTACACGGATAACCTGGGCCTGATCCAGATCTCCTACGACACGGCGACCGGAAAGGTCGTTAAGGCCGATACCAAGCTGATCCCCGCTGCAACCGTTTACGAGTGTGGTGAAGACCCCGAGACGAAGGCCGTCGTGACCCGTGCGCAGCAGGCCTCGGCAGTCGCCGGCGCTCAGGTTGTGGCACACGGCTACACCGAGAGCTTCCACCGCGGAATCTTCGAGGCCCCCGATGGAAGCATTGAGAAGGGCGGCAACCGCGGTATCGAGTCGACCCTGGGTAACCTGGCTGCTGACGCGATGCGCGAAACGATCCGCACACCCGATGGGAACCCCGTTGATATCGGCATGATCAATGCCGGTGGTCTGCGTGCGGATCTTGAACCCGGAAGCGATGGCAACATCACCTACAAGCAGAGCTACGATGTCATGCCCTTCTCAAATGAACTGGGATATGTAACCATCAAGGGCTCTGATGTGAAGGATGCTCTGGAAGAACAGTGGAAGACGAACCTGAACTCTCAGAACTCGCGCCCGCTGCTCAAGCTGGGCCTGTCGAAGAATGTTCA
>CALHID010000251.1 GCA_938030835.1 uncultured Actinomyces sp.
CTCGAGAAAGGATCGGTGTAGTAGCGAGAAAAAGTCGATGCGAGCGGAGTTCCGTCGAGCTTGACCGTGCTCGAGTAGGCGAATCCGGGGGTGGCTTGTTTCGGTCTCTAATTCTGGATGGTTCGGTGGCGGGATCAATATTGTTCCTAGCTCCAATCCCAGTGACGGTCGTCTGGAACTTCTCACTGTGGACCCGGTGCCCAAGCATCATGCGATCCGTGTTCTTGCACGGGTTCTTGCGATGCGAAAAGTTGATGATCCGATCCTTCACGTCGAAGAGGTCACCAGCGTCAAGATTTTGGATAGTGCCGGCTTAGTTGCAATGGGAGATGGCGACCAAGTGGGAGAAGGCCCACTTGAAATCTCGGTTAGCCCTGAGGTTTTCCGCGTCTTTGTCTGAAGCGGTCGTAGTTAGCGCGAACTTGTAGCTTCTTCCAGCGCTCTCTTGTTGATCTTTGGCCCCAGCACCTTGCTTGGATAAACTACACACATGACTCACCGACTCACAGGTTTCTACCGTTTCGCGCGAGGCGTTTTCCGCAGCTTTATGGTCCCGTGGATGAAGATTGACGTCCAAGGTCTTGAAAATCTTCCCAAGGACCGCGGATACCTGCTGGTATGTAACCACCTGTCAAACATTGATGCAGTCTGCTTGCTGTGGGTCATGATGAAAGCGGATGTTCCCGTGCGCATTATGGCCAAGTCAGAGCTATTCAAGGTCCCGCTTTTGGGTGGGGCCATGCGTCGGATGCAATTGCTTCCGGTCGATCGAAAGTCGAAGGAGCCCGGGGCGATTTTGGCCTCGGCAGCGAAGGCGCTTCGTGATGGCGAGTGCGTGGCAATCTACCCCGAAGGCACCTTGACCACAGACCCTGATGAATGGCCGATGCGCATTAAGACCGGTGCGGCGCGTCTTGCTCTGGACACGGGGGTTGATGTTATTCCCTTCATTCACTGGGGAGAGCAAAAAATTATGCGTTCGGGATCGGCGCTGATCGATTTTCGTCCCCAACGCAAAGTGAGCGTCCGCATCGGTCAGCCAATCGACTTGGATGACCTTCGCCATGACACAGGTTCTGCTGATCATCACGCTGTTGATGAAGCGACCGCACGCATTCAGCGCGCGATGATTGATCAGGTTGCCGCTCTTCGCGGTGAAGATGCCCCACAGGGAGTGTGGGATCGCAAACTGAAGAAGCGTGTGGAGATCTAAACCCTTACTTCTTACTTCGCGATATCAATCACCACGCGCGAGGGGTTACTCAACGCGCTTAAAGTGACCTCGCGCTTGTGATCCATTCCGATCACGATGTGCGTATTGGCCTCAAAGCTTCCGTCTTCGCGTACGCGAATCGGCCCGACTTCCTTGGTCTCTTCGCCCTTGTAGTAGTCCTTTTGGAGCTCTTCGCTGACGGGCATGGCTCCGCCTTCCAAAGACAGCTCAAGGTAAATTGGCGTCCCTAGATCGATTGGATCACCTTTGCCCTGTGTCGCTGGGGAAGTTGTCCACCCGCCTTGCCATCCCACATCGTCGCTTCCCGTGAACTCAACGACGACCCTGTAGAAAGTATCGTGTTCGCCAACGCGCAGGTCGTGGAAGACAGGTGCGTGATTAGCATCTTCTTTACCCTGCGTCAGGGATGCCTTTCGCGAGGGAATTTCTTCCCAATTCTGAGGAGCCTGGGTGGAGGAGGGCGGGGCCTCGGGAGTAGGGGGGGGAGACGCACTT
>CALHID010000252.1 GCA_938030835.1 uncultured Actinomyces sp.
ATTTGCTTCCCGCCAAGACTCTAATCGTCTTAGAAGGCATTGATCGTCTGCTGGTCTACTCAATTCCGATGCGCCTGCGCTTTCGCAATATTGAGGTTCGCGAAGGTCTTCTTCTGCACGGCGAATACGGGTGGGGAGAATGCGCGCCTTTCTGGGATTACGATCCGCGTGAATCCTCTACTTGGCTCGCTAGCGCATTGGAGGCTGCCCGAGTAGCGGCCCCCAGGCCTCGGCGCGAAAAAGTGCCGCTCAACGTGACAATTCCGGTGATTTCGGCCGAAGATGCGCGCAGACGAGTATTCGATAATCCGGGTTGTGCGACTGCAAAAGTCAAGGTTGCCGATGCACGTTCTGACCTTGAGCGCGATTGCCAACGTGTCGAGGCCGTTGCTGAGGCTCTGGTTGAATTGCATGGCTCGTCTGCGAAGGTGCGCGTCGATGCCAATGGTGCTTGGGACAGGGAAACTGCTCTGACTTGGATTGCGCGTCTGAATCGCGCCGCCCAAGCTGTGGGCGGTCTGGAGTACGTTGAACAGCCCTGCATGGCCGTTGAAGACCTTGCGTGGCTGCGGCGAAAACAAGAGGTTCCTCTTGCAGCCGATGAATCGATTCGCCGTGCGGAAGACCCGCTCAAGGTTGCTCGCCTCGAGGCCGCTGACGTTGCCGTGATCAAAGTTGAACCTCTGGGAGGAGCGGGCGCAGTTCTCCAATTGGCAGAGGAGCTGCCCATGCCTTTGGTGATCTCTTCGGCCTTGGAAACCAGTTTTGGTTTGGATTACGCGGCTCGGGTGGCCTGCGCCTTGGATCAGGAACCACGCGCATGCGGTCTGGGCACGGCCTCGCTATTGAGTGGTGATACTGCGGTCTCGCCTGTGCGCGTGGTTGATGGAAGTATGATTCCCACCGATCTTGCTGTGAACGAAAGCCTGATCACGCCCTCAGCACCCGACTCTCAGCTCTGTGAATCCTGGGTGAACCGACTCAATGCGATGGCATCCCACCGTTAAAGATCAAGAATAGAAGTAGAAGTATGTACCCCTCACAAGCTTTGGCTGAGTGCATCATTGATTCCCTGATTGCCGGTGGAATTCGCGATTTTGTGTACTGCCCCGGATCGCGAAATGCGCCCTTCGCCTATGCGCTTGCACGGTATGACTCTTTGAGTGAGAGCCCAATCCGCGTGCACATTCGCCTGGATGAACGCTCTGCCGCGTTTTTTGCTCTTGGACTAACGCTGGGGGAAAGCAGCGGTGCCCCTGCCGCGCGCGCCTGCGTCATTACGACCTCGGGAAGTGCAGTGACGCATCTGTATCCCGCGATTAGCGAGGCGTTTTATTCTCGTCTTCCTCTTGTGGCTATTAGCGCGGACCGTCCCGCTGAATTGCATGGTGTTGGCGCGTCCCAAACCATGACTCAGAAGGGAATTTTCTCCGACCACATCGTGGGAGAATGGGACTTTTCATCGGACAGCGCTGAACTGGCTAGTGTTCCTGGCCGTATTGCGCGTGCTCTTGCAGCTGCTGCTGGTCATCCTTCTGGAACTCCAGGTCCAATCCACATCAACTGCGCTTTCCGTGATCCGCTTACTCCCAGCGACGAGGCCGAGGCTTCTAATAGCGCTCAACTTAAGGAAAATCGCGATGGGGGAGTCGAGGTCTACCCCTCCCAGATTGTGCGTGAACCGAGTGTGGAGGGAGTGCTCAAGCCCGATCTTGCAACGGTTGTGATTGCCGGTCACGGCGCACAGGACTCGGTGTTGCGCTGGGCTGAGCGCTCGCGGGTTCCAGTTTTTGCCGAGCCCATGGTTACCGGTGTGAGCAGTGAAGTCCTCATCCCCTTCCAGCAGACTCTGTGTGCGGATTCTGATGTCGTTGCACGAATCGGTCAAATTGTTGTCACTGGGCGTCCAACACTGTCGCGTCCGATCCAGAAACTTCTAGCTTCTGATAAGCGCGTTATTGTTGTCTCTCCCTATGCAGTGTGGACGGATCTGCATGGCATGGCATGCTGCGTTGTTTCGTCGCTCACCCAATCCGATCGCGTGGATGCAGCCATCCAAAGTTCTTTGTGTGAAGACTTGTCTGCACGTGCTCAATCGGTGGCTCGCGGGGTTGATGAACTGATCAATTCCTATGGTGATGAGCTCAGCGAAGTTGGTGTTCTTGATGCCCTGTGGCAAGACTGCTCTCATATTTTTCTTGGCGCATCGAATCCCGTCAGGGTCGCAGATCTCATTGCCGGACGCCAAGGCTACTCTCGGCAGAGGAATTCTGAGAGTGTTCACCGAGGTCCCCAGCAGGTGTGGTCGAGCCGAGGCCTTGCGGGAATTGATGGGAACGTGTCGACCGCTCTTGGCTGGGCGCGCGCATTGCAAGAAGCATATGAATGCCCGCCAACGGTTCATGCCGTAATGGGGGACTTAACTTTCTTGCATGATGCATCTGGTTTGGGAATGCCTCTCGGAGAGGAATTCCCCCGCTGTCGGGTCATTGTCCTAGATGATCAGGGCGGCTCGATTTTTAAGAGTTTGGAGCATGGTCAGCGTGCTTCAGAGGCTGTGTATGAGCGCTATTTCGGAGTCGCTCAGCGCGCTGATATCACTGCGCTTGCTCAGGCGTATGGGGCGAAGATTCGCTGCGTGAGTTCAATGCCCGAGCTTCGAGCGATTTTGAATACAGAGGCTGATGGGCTGGAAGTGTTGCAGCTCTCCATTTCGCGACCAACGAAAGATATTGCATTTTTACGATCGTTGTAGGATGCTAATGTAACGATTTGATAACGAAATGAGATGGGTTGGTCATGAATCCAGAAGAAACCACTCCTCAAGGTGATGCGCGCTTTCAGCCTGACGCGCAAGAACCCGCCCAGCAATCGGCCTCGCAAAGCGGCAGTGTGTCTGCGCCGATGCGCAGCGAAACCATGCCACTTCCCGCAGTAACTCCTACCACTTCTGAAAGTGAAGTAGCATATGCTTCCGCTCCTGCGCAGTCCTCTGCACCCGAGGCCTCGGCAGAAGGTGAAACTCTGGCTGGAGTTCCCGCAGGCCCGGCCCCTACTCTTCTTGAGACGCATAGCCCGAGGCGTGGACCCGGCTGGGGAGCGCTTGTGCTGGCGATGGCATGCACCGCAGGCCTGGCCATCGGAGGCACTCTGGTCATTGGGCAAAACCTGCATTCTTCTGTGACGACCCCGCTGGTCAGTCAGACCTCTGCGCCAGCTCAGAGCAATTCCGCTGGAAGTGCAGTCGACTGGGAAAACGTTGCACAAACCGTCTCTCCCGCTGTTGTCACTATTTCTGTTTCGGCTCAGAATTCCTCGGGAATTGGCTCGGGTGCGATCGTTGATTCGGCTGGAAACATCGTCACCAACTACCACGTCATTTCCTCGGTCGTTGATGGAAGCGGACGGATTCAAGTAACTCTCACAGATGGCAGGATCTACGAAGCAAAGATTGTCGGTACAGATAAGAGCACCGACCTTGCGGTGATCCGTTTGGTGAATCCGCCTTCGGATCTTGTTGCTGCCCAGTTCGGGCAGTCCTCTGATCTCAAGGTTGGCCAGCCCGTTATGGCCATTGGTTCGCCGCTTGGGCTCTCGAACACGGTGACGACGGGTATTATCTCTGCTCTCAATCGTCCTGTTCAGGTGCAGGCCTCGGAATCGCAAAACCAGGACAACTCAAAGGATCCCTTCGGTCAGCTTCAGCAGCAGGGCAACCAGAGTCAATCGATCACAACGAATGCCATCCAGGTTGATGCCTCGATCAATCCCGGTAACTCCGGTGGCCCGCTATTTAATGAACACGGCCAAGTGATCGGTATTAACTCCTCAATTGCATCGCTCTCCTCATCTCCGAACTCTGAGGCGGGATCGATCGGTCTGGGATTCGCGATTCCTTCTGACTTGGTTGTTTCGGTTGTTAATCAGCTTATTCAAAACGGAACAGTCGATCATGCTCGATTGGGCGTTACTGTCAGTACCGGTGCCGCGCGAGTAGGCAACGACACCCGTGCGGGCGCGCAGATTTCTGGTGTGAGCCAGGGGTCGGGAGCTGAAGCTGCAGGTTTGAAGGCCGGGGACGTGATTACCAAGATTGATGGGAACACTGTCACCTCGGCGCAGTCTTTGGTCGGTTATGTCCGTCGCTACATGGGCGGTCAAGAAGTAAGCGTCACCTACGTGCGTGATGGTGTTGAAAACACTGCAAAGGTCACGCTTCAGTCAGAGCACTGAGCTAAAGGTTTAAAACCTCGAGCAACGGCCGCATCTTGGTCTGGGTCTCCTCCAATTCTCTGCGGGATGATGAATCTGGCATGATTCCGCAGCCGGCGAAGATTCTCAAGGTGCGGTCGTTGTTCTCTAATTGACCGCAGCGCAGAGCAATGCCGAATTCCCCATTTCCCGCACCATCAATCCAGCCGACCGGGCCTGAATAACGTTCGCGTTCCGTGCGTTCGTAGGCGTGGATCAGATCCCGCGCGTCATCAGTTGGAGTTCCGCACACTGCGGCAGTGGGATGCAGTTGTGCTACCGCATCAAGAACGCTTCCCTGGGGGAAAGTCGCGTATACATCAGAACTGAGGTGGGCAATATTGGGAAGAATCAGTACTTCGGGACGTGCGGGCGCTTGAACATCCTGCGCGACAGAAAGAAGTGCGGCCACGACGGACTCGACTGCAAAGAGATGCTCGGAACGATCCTTTAAAGACAGTGGGAGCGAATCCGCATCCTCGGGTTTACTGCTTCCTGCAAGGACGCGCGAATGGAGCTTTCCCTGGTGAAGGGAAACCAACATTTCTGGGGTTGCACCAATTAATCCTGCAACGGCGAAGGTCCAGGTTTGGGGATAACGCTGATGCAGATGCTCAACCAAAGCAGCCTGATCAAAGGGAGAGTCAGAAATGATCGTCATGTCGCGGGCCATGACAACTTTTCCTGCCTCTTCATTGCGAAGGGCTTCGATGATTTCATCAACCGCGCCGCACCATGCCTCCTCGCTCATGGCACCTGGGCCAATCCTCAGCGTTTCGGCGGGCGGGAGTTGGTGATCAATAACCTCGGCATCAAAAACAGGCTTGTCACGCGAATCGATTGAGCTCGTCACCAAGAAACGCGTCGAACCGCGAGTGATGATGAGAAAAGTCGGTACAACCAGAACACGTTCCCCGTCGTCCTCAAAAGCGCAGGATGCAAAAGCAATCGGAAGGACCGGTAAATCAGAGCCCCAGGCATCGCGCGCACCTTCAGCCCAGTGGATCTGCGCTTTCTCGCGAACTAAATCCCACACTCGCGCGGCCTCGGTGATCGCGGCGTTTTCCCCGGCCTCGACAAGGGGAGGACGGTCCTTCCCGCGCTGCCAACGCCACGCTTGCCCCCAGCCGACCATGGCCTCGTCGCGAATCCACGCGCAAAGTTCAGTGGCGGGAAGGAAAGAAGTCAATGGAAGATGCCCGTGAGGGGAGGAAGGATCGATGCGCTCAACCCAGCAGTACAGGGTAGGGATCGGCGAAAAGTGTCCGGTGGGCATGGTTCAATGCTAGTGCTTCGCGTGCGCTTCCACTTAAGCGTGCCGATGTGGCGTGTAAATGGGAAAATATGCGTATGAGTGAACAGACCGCCTCCCAGCAGCGTCGAGCAGATCTTGGCAAGTCTCAAGATCAAGTTGCCGCAATGTTTGATGATGTCTCTTCGCGTTACGACGTGATGAATGCACTGCTCAGCGGCGGGATGAATTTTGTCTGGCTGAAGGCTTTGACGAATGCGCTGGCACCGAAACCCTCGGATCGGATTTTGGACCTAGCAGCTGGTACGGGTGCTTCCTCTGCAGAAATTGCGCGTAGTGGTGCGCGCGTTGTTGCCTGTGATCTTTCCGCAGGCATGATCGAGGTGGGACGCAATCGTCACCCCGACATTGAATTCATCCAAGGCGACGCGATGGATCTTCCTTTTGAAGATCAGTCTTTCGATGCCGTCACCATTTCCTACGGTCTGCGAAATGTTCCAGATCCCAAGCGTGCACTGGAGGAAATGGCTCGCGTTGTGCGCCCCGGCGGGCGACTGGTCGTCTGCGAATTTTCGACGCCGACCTCTGCGCCTTTGCGTGCGGGGTATTCGCTGCACCTCCAGTATGTGATGCCGCTGGTTGCGCGCCTAGCTTCTTCCGATGACGTTGCCTATGACTACTTGGCGGAGTCGATTCGTGAGTGGCCCGATGCTCCCGAAGTTGCACACTTGATTGCCGAGGCCGGGTGGAGTGACGTCCAATACCGTTACCTGACGGGTGGGATCGTGGCGCTTCATCGCGCGGTGAAGCACTGAAGTTCCGCAGGTTTTTGCTCGAGTAAGGAGCTGGAGCTTCTTGCATGGGGACTTTGTCAAGACCTTTGCATAAGTGGGGGTAGAGGGCGCATAATAGGGGTGTCAAAGATGACCCCTGAATGGAGCTAAAAATGTCTGCACCCCTACGTGTTGGCGTGATTGGTTTGGGCGCACGGTGCGTCATTGCCGAGAATTGCCACAAAGCCACGATTCCTGCAGAACTGGTTGGAGGATGCGATCCTAATCCCGCGATGCGCCAGCGTGCAACAGAAGTTTTGGGTGATTACCCGTGGTTTGAAACCCTCGATGAACTGCTGGAACTGGGCATTGATTGCGCAATCGTGACCAGCCCTGATGACACTCACGAAGACATCACCTGCTCACTCTTGGAAGCTGGGGTTGCGGTCTATCTGGAAAAACCAATTGCGATCACTATTGAGGGTGCTGATCGCGTTCTTGAAACCGCGTATAGGACCAAGACTCCGCTCTATGTGGGCCACAATATGCGACACATGGCGGTTGTGCGCATTCTGCGTCAAGTTGTCCAAGATGGTCTGATCGGTGAGGTCCGAGCGATTTGGTGCCGTCACTTTGTGGGCAATGGCGGTGACTATTACTTCAAGGATTGGCATGCAGATCGCAGTCGAACAACTGGGCTGCTACTTCAGAAAGCTGCCCACGACATTGATGTCATGAACTGGCTGTCTGATTCCGTCCCAGAGCGTGTCGTTGGCATGGGAGATCTCATGCTCTACGGAAAGCTCACTGATCGCGGCGGGCAGAAGTCTGATGCGGTCATGAGTGACTGGTTCTCTTTCGATAACTGGCCGCCCGCGTCCCTCACAGGTCTTAATCCCGTGATCGATGTCGAGGACGTCTCCATGCTCATGATGAGACAGACTTCTGGCACCCTGATTTCCTACGAACAGTGCCACTTCACCCCCGATTACTGGCGTAATTACACCGTGATTGGAACCGAAGGTCGAGCGGAAAACTTCGGTGATGGTGAAGGCGGGGTTGTTCGCGTATGGAAACACCGCAGCGGATGGGAGCCCACTGGCGACATTGAGATCCCCATTAAGGGTGATGCTGGCGGACACGATGATGCCGATGTCGCAACGATGGACGAGTTCCTGCGCTTTGTTGCCAAGGGTGATCGGACCGATACGACGCCGCTGGGGGCTCGCGAGGCCGTTGCTGCGGGAGTGCTGGCCACCAAGTCGCTGCGTGAAGGTTCTGTTCCCTTTGATGTTCCGCGTGTCAGTCCTGAATTGACCAGGTACTTCGAGAATAACCAGGATCGAGGAGCCTGAGACTTAGGTGAAAAGTGGGGGGTGGCCGCGGCCACCCCCCAATCTTTTAGGACATGATCTATTTAGGAGACGATCTGAATAACTTCCGATGCGGGGAGCAATTGCTCTCCGCACGCGTGGGCTGTAATTTGGTCGATTCCGCGGCACACAGCACCTTGAACCACCCCGCGTCCGCCCAGCTGAGAGACACGGATTTCGGGCATGTGGATTGTGAGTTCTTCGAGGCGTGAAGAAAATTCATCCTTCCACAGATCTGCGGATGCTGAGATACCTCCGCCAAGGATGAGAACTTCTGGGTCAATCGTCAGGATCAGCGCTGCTGCTCCAAGGGCGAGGTCTCGTGCGAATTCTTTGACAATCCGCGTTGCTTCTGTGTCGCCATCCCTCATCCGGTCGCATACCCACCGCGCTGCTGAGCGATGAGAAAGGTCGGCAGGAAGCTGAGAGTGCGTGAAGAAATGAGCGGGTGTCTTGTACCAGTTGAGGTGGGGGAGTGCACCGATTTCTCCGGCAGCGCCGGCTGAGCCCCGACAGACCTTTCCATCGATCATGAAGGATGCGCCAATTCGTGCACCGGCCATGATGTAGACGGCTGAAGAAACATCTTGCGCCTGACCGAGGTGTGACTCCGCATCCAGAGCACACTTACAGTCATTCTCAACGGTAACGGGGCGTTTATAACGCGCCTGAAGCTCTTGAACCATGGGCACGCTCTCCCAACCGGGAAGAGGGCCGCCGAAAGGCATCCTTCCGGCCTCGTCAACGGGACCGGTGACTGCGACGGAAATCAATGCCAGACCGTCGCGGTAGGACGGGTTTTTCTCAAGGGTGTGGGAAATGGTGTGCTGAACAGCTTCCATTCGCCTAGGCGCAGCCGACGAAGGAGCCAGTTCGGTTTCTTCTGAGCACTTTTCTTCACCGCATAGATCGGTCAAGGAAGTTGCGATTCGGTTTGCCCCAATATCGATACCCAAGACAAAACCCGACTCTGAGCGAAAACGGTAGCGCTTTGCAGGGCGCCCAGTGGGAGGTGAAGCCGGTGGTAGGGATTGGACCCATCCCAAACGCTCAAGATCAGTGATCGTTGCGTTGACCGACGTGCGCGAGAGGCCCGTTGCAGCAGCAATTTGAGAGGAAGTTGTGTCCTCAATAGTGCGCAGGTGCGCAAGTACCGCAAGGGAATTCATTTCCCTGATGCGGTCGGGGCCGTAGGTCTGAGTCATGGCTCTCTCTTCGTTGGGATGAGACCAATTCAGCGTAGGCCCAGGAAGGAAATCCTGAGCCTACGCTGATAGGCGAGTCGAATAATTCTGGATACTCGACTGCTGCGACGCCTATCAGGCGTGCGTGCGGCGAATCAGAAGGGTTCCAAGCCCAAGCGCGCCCGCTGCGATTGCGAGAACAGCGCCACCGACGGTGCCGGTGCGCGCCAGCTTCGTCTTGGGGGTTTGAGCACTCTGCTTTTCAGTAGAAGTGCTAGCTGCCTTGGCTTCAGTGGAACCGCCGGGTGTGCTCGACTCATTGCTCTTCGGGGTGGAGGGCTGAGTCGGAAGTGAGCTGCCCAAAGACACCGTTCCCAAGCTCAAGTAGCCCGGAAGGGTTGTGCCCATTGCTTCGTTTGCAAATGCCACAGGTGCGCCATTGGGGAGCGGATTGACAACCCGAAGGACCGCAGTGAGATCCCCGCTTACGGGGGCGCTATCCGTCTGGGCAGCGCGTTCTCCAGCGCCACTGCTCAGGTCAAGTGTGGCCTCGACAGTCGTTGACGATCCGGGCTCAACGGAAGGAAGCGGGGACTCGATGGTCTTGGAAACGACCTTCTCGCCCTTGCTGTTCACCAGCGCGACCTCAATCGGCCAATTCGCGTAGAAGGGGGCGAGGCCGGTGTTAGCGATTTCTGCTTCGACGGTGACGGAGGAGTCCTTCACGGTCGTCCGGGCCTTCTTTGCGCTCAGGGTGTAGCCCATGAGAGCGTTTGCTTCCTTTGCTCGCTCCAGGTCTGCGCCCTTGTATCCGACAAGGAAAGCCTTGTGGTTGATGAGCCAGGTGGCGTGAGTGGCCTCGATGGACTTCACCATGTCGAAGTTACGACCCTGTGCCTTTTCTGCTTCCGCACCCGGGCAGTTCAAAGGCTGAGAGAAGATGCAGGTCTGCAATGGCGGGTAAACCTCGCCACCGATTGGAACGTTCTGCCACGCCTTGTCTTCGCCCTGATTCTTCATGTGTGCCATGAAGTGCCAGTCAACGTTGTCAAGGGTTGAGTAGGCGAAAGAGTCATCGTGGTAGCCCATGTGGTGGGCCTTCGTCGCCTCGGTGGGGAGGCGGTACAGAATGTGCGTGTCGTTGAAGGCGCTATCCCATGCGGCAACCAGCTTGGCGCGGAATTCGTCGCTGGGCATCCAGTTTTCGCCCTTGGGGTTGTCTGCGCTTACTTCACCGTTCATGGGCCAGGTGTGGTCTTCTCCCCAGAAACCGATGAGGCCGGCGGTCAAATAACCCACGCGCGCATCGCCGTCGTACTTCTCGCCGAGTGCCTTGACGAAGTCAAGCATCATTTCCTGAACGCGGGGGTCGTTGTAGTCGGGCGAAAATGATACGCGATTGTTATCAAAGACCGTGTAGGTGCGAGAAGTGTTGATTCCTTCATTGATGAGATACTGCGGAACTCCGGACTTCCTGGTGGGGTAGTCCAGGTAGAAACGGAACACTGCTTGGTGTCCTCGGGAGGCAATGGCGTCGAGCATCTTGTCGACCTTGCTCCAGTCATAGACGCCCTTTGCGGTAACGACGTCACTGACGGGGAAGTAGGTCCATTCCATCGTGTAGGGGAGTGAGCCTTCTGCGACAGGCAACTCGCTTCCGTCATCGGGCGCGAAGGGGAAGAAGCCCTTGAGGGGGTTGGAAATGGGGGCTGGAGCGCTCTTGAGTTGCGTCCATTCTCCATTTCCCGCGTCCGAGGCCGTGGCCGGCAGGGCGGCAATCGTCAGTGCCGTCGCGAGTGCGCCTGAGAGAAGAAAAGCTGGTGTTTTTCTCATCGTTGAGAGTCCTTTCGGGCGATTGAGCTCTGACATTGAGCTCGTGACAAGTAGTGAAGCAGAGCGTGATCAGCTTTGTCAATGGTCTTGACAAACTTTGTTCAAGGTGTTTAATTAGTGCCTGTCACAGCAATGGAGGTGTACTCAATGAAGAGCCCCACACTTGCGGAAGATCGGTCAGGGACCGGTTCCGATTCGCAGAAAACCAGCGCGCAACAGGGAACGCAGCTGGCAGAGAAGAAGCAGGGTTTGCACTCGAGCGCAGATGCGGCTGGAACTCGTACGCTCAAGCGTCGCGATGATCGCCGGGCGGCTGCTATCTTCCTCATTCCGACCTTCATCGGTTTCTTCATCTTCTACGTCTACCCCGCACTTCGGGGCCTGTGGTATTCCTTCACAGACTTCAATCTGATCGGTGAGGCCAACTGGGTTGGCCTGGACAACTACAGCAAGGCAATTGCCGATAAGGAAGTCTGGAACGCCTTCAAAGTCACCATTGCTTACGCGCTGTACAACATCGTGGGACAGACTTTCCTCGGATTGCTTCTTGCGGCGCTCATGCAGCGATTTGCTCGCGCAACCTGGGTTCGCTCGCTCTTGCTCTTGCCATGGCTGGTTCCCAATGTCGCCATCGCGCTGATCTGGGGATGGCTCCTCGATTCAAATATCGGTTTTGTCACTCACCTACTTTCAATGGTTGGTGTTGATAGCGTGACTTTCTACAACGCCAACGCAGCAATGCCGATCGTCGCCGGAATTAATATCTGGGCCTACACCGGATACACCGCACTGCTTTTATACGCAGGCATGCTGCAGATCCCCGGTGAACTCTATGAAAGTGCGTCGCTAGATGGCGCTGGTGAGACGCGAATGTTCTTCGGAATTACGCTTCCGCTTCTGCGTCCTGTTTTGGTTCTGGTCCTGGTCATGGGTCTGATTGGATCCTTCCAGATCTTCGATACGGTTCAGATCGGTTACGCCGGACACCCAATTCCCGCAGTTCGCGTCATTTACTACTACATCTACCAGCAGGGCTTCACCTTCCTGAAGATGGGCTACGCCTCGGCCGTCGCAATGCTCTTGGTTGTCGTCTTGGCAATCTTCACCGCAATCCAATTGCGCCTCATGCGCGCCGGCTCGTCGGATCTGGCCTAAGGGGATCAATCATGCTCAAGAAATTCCAACCTTCCAAAGTCGTCGCGTGGGCTATCATCGCGATCGCAGTTCTTGCGACGGTTTTCCCCTTCTACTGGATGATCCGTACGGCGATCACTCCTCAGGCTGATCTCATTGCCGAATCAACGAGGCTGTGGCCCTCTCACCCGACGATGATCAATTTCAAGCGAATTCTTGGAATGGTTTCCGTTGAAGAGGCTATGGCAGCCGGCGGTAGTGGAGCAACGATCAACTTCGCTATTGCAACAACGAACTCGCTGATTTACGCGGGCGGTATTGCCATCATTCAGACCTTCTTCGCTTCATGCGCGGCCTACGCTTTCGCCCGTTTGAAGTTCCCCTTCAAAAACGCGCTCTTTGCGTGCGTCATTGGTGCGCTCATGATCCCCGGGATCTTCTCGCTTCTGCCGAACTACGTGTTGATTAAGCAGCTTGGCTGGCTGAACACGATGCAGGGCATGATGCTTCCCGCACTTTTCATGGCACCCTTCTCAATCTTCTTCCTGCGGCAGTTCTTCCTCTCCCTGCCTCGGGAAGTGGAGGAAGCGGCAATGCTTGACGGATTGGGACCCGTCCGCCGTTTCTTCAAAGTAACCATCCCCATGTCCGCAGGACCAATCATGACGATGACCCTCATTACGATCATCGGCATGTGGAAAGACTTCCTCTGGCCGCTGCTGACCGGGCGCGAAGGCGCTCAGCTCCTCACCGTTGCTCTGGGAATTTTCCAGCAGCAATCGCCCAATAGGGCACCCGACTGGACCGGACTCATGGCAGGGTCAACGCTCAGCGTCATCCCGGTCCTGATCCTCCTGATTCTCATGGGACGCAAGCTGGTTGAGTCCCTGAACTTCTCTGGAATCAAATAGCACGAAAGTGCCTGAAGAGAAAGAACCACACATGAAAACTCGTACCGTAGTCTCAGCGGGGATTGTCGCAGCAATGGCGCTGTCCCTGGGCGCGTGCAACGCCAACTCCTCGAGCACCTCGAGTTCCTCGGCATCGGGCGACGGTGTGACCGTCAGCTACTGGCTGTGGGATGACCGTCAAGCTCCTCTGTACCAGAAGTGCGCTGACGACTTCCACGCAGAAAACCCGAACATCACCGTCAAGATCACCCAGACCGCATGGGGCCAGTACTGGGATACGCTGACCACTCAGCTGGCAGCATCGAACGCGCCCGACACCTTTGTCGATCACTCCACGCGTCTTCTCCAGTTCATTGATTCCAAGCAGATTCTGGATATCACTGACAAGGCTAAGGAAGCTGGAATCGATGATTCCATCTACCAGCCCGGACTTGCTGATCTGTCGAAGTTCGATGGCAAGCGTTACGGCCTGCCCAAGGACTGGGACACCATGGGTCTGCTCTACGACACCGAGGTCGCAAAGGAAGCTGGCTACACCAAGGAAGACATGGCCAAGCTGACCTGGAACCCCACCGATGGCGGTACCTTCCAGGAATTCGTTGCAAAGACCACTGTTGACGCCAATGGCCACAACGGACTTGACCCGGCCTTCGATAAGAACAACGTCAAGCGTTACGGCTACTACCCCGAGTGGGCAGACGGCGCAATCGGCCAGAACGGCTGGGGCGAATTCGCCGCTTCCAACGGCTTCACCTACGGCGACAAGACCGTGAACCCGACCAAGTTCAACTTCGCCGATAAGAGCCTGGTCGACACCCTCGCTTGGGAACGTCAGCTCATCGAGAAGGGCTACGCCCCCAAGTTCGATAAGCAGTCCTCGCTGGGTACCGAGGCAACGATGAACGCAGGTATTGCTGCATCGACCATCGCCGGTTCCTTCACCGTCTCTTCCTACCTGGGTGCAGATGCGCAGAAGAAGTTCGCCTACGCACCTCTCCCGATCGGCCCCGTTGGACGTCGTAGCGCCATGAACGGCCTGCACGACGTCGTGTGGAGCGGCTCGAAGCACCCCGATGAGGCATTCAAGTGGATCGCCTACATGGCTTCCGACAAGTGCCAGATCAAGGTCGGCGAGTCCGGCGTCATCTTCCCCGCCAGCATCAAGGGCACCGAAGCGTCCCTGAAGGCACGCGAGGCAAAGGGCCAGGACAACTCGGCATTCACCACCGTCGTTGAGAACAAGGAGACCTTCCCGGTTCCCGTCTTCTCACACGGTGACGAGGTCAACGCTCTGATCCAGGACGCTATCCAGGAGGTCGCCGGTGGTGCTGATCCTCAGGCGACCATGACCGCGGCCAACGAGAAGGCAAACGCCCTGCTCAAGTAAGCCACTGAGCGGGTCCCGCCCCCATCGATTACCCAATCGCAGGTTCGCGGGACCCGCTTTCCGCACCCAAACCCATAACTTTCCTTTCCTTCTGCACCGCTTCCCGCGGCCTCGTCAATGAAAGAACGATCATGCAACGTCTGGTACTTTCCCTTCCCAACGCCACTTTGAGCGCGTCAGCCGATGCTCAGCTCATCGAGCAGGGTGACAACTACGCAATCATTGACGCTAGCCGTGTCGCGCTGCTCCACGGAATGGAAAGTGGCCAGTACTACCGCAGCGGGCACAATTCTTGGTCGCCCTCGGGCTGGAATTCACTGAGTGATGCGCCGCTGCGCGTTCCCTCTGATGAACGTCGCACAACCGCCGATGATCCGGGCGCGGATGACACCGTCCGCCATCACGGTTCGTGGATGGGCGCGGTTGTTGAAGAAGAGGGCGGCGCGGGTTTCCTCATCGGTGCGCTCGCGGGTGGGCACCCGAAGGTACGCGCTGATGAAGACGTATTTGTTGGCTTCGATGAGATTCGTCCGGCTCGCTGGTTTGTGAGTTGGGGTAGTGAAGCGGAGATTTTCGAGGCCTATGTGGAGCAGCTGCGCCCTCGACGTCGTAGTCCCGGTCAGGCCCCGCGCGTGTGGTGTTCTTGGTATTCCTACTACGAAAACGTTTCCTGGGACGTTCTTGCGGGACAACTTCCCGGGCTTGCAAAACTTGGTTTCACTGCCTTGCAGATCGATGATGGCTGGCAGCTAAATGTAGGCGATTGGCGTCCGAATGCGAAGTTTGGACACGATCTTGCTGCCTGTGCTCGCTACATTTCCGATCTCGGCGTGACTCCCGGTCTGTGGATCGCTCCCTTCATTGCTCGCGAAGGAACGCCTTTCCTTCAGGCGCATCCCGAAGCTTTCGTTCACGGCGAGGATGGGAAGCTCGCTATCGCCGGATACAACTGGGGTGGTCCCTACTATGCGCTGGATACAACGCATCCCCTGGCGCAGGAATATCTGCGCGACACCATCGGATACCTGCTTGATGCGGGAATCCGCTACATCAAGACTGACTTTATCAACGCAGCAGCCATTGAAGGCGTGCGCTTTGATCGAGAAGCGAGCCCCGACGACGCATTTGTATTGGGCTCGCAGATTTTGCGTGAGGCGGCAGGGGAGGACACCTACCTTCTGGGCTCTGGTGCACTGATCATCCCCGCGATCGGCCTCTACGATGGAATTCGAGTGGGCTGCGATGTTGCGCCCATTTGGAAGAACTACGCGACTGATGATCGTTCCGATGCCGAAGCTCGCAATGCATTTATGGGTTCTGTGTCGCGTCTGTGGCTGCGTGAGCTCATCGACGTTGACCCCGATGTCATCTTCTTCCGTCACATGAAGAACCTGCTGAATGATCAGCAGATTGGGTGGCTTCAGGACGTTGCCGCGGTCGCTGGTTTTAAGTCATCTTCCGATCCTCTGGTATGGCTGACGCAGCAGGAACAGGCAGAGCTGAGCCAGTGGCTTGCTCGCCACGAGGACGTCCAGCAGATTTCGCGAAATGTCTGGTCTTTGGACGGTCGAGAGGTTGACTTCGGTCCCGGTTTGGCCGAGCCGGAGCACTGCTACCCGGTTTCCTAAGGATTTCCGCACCGATTAACGTAACAAACGTATGTGCAAATTGAATACGGGTGTGTGCTCGCTCACGCCCCTAAAGTGTTGTTCTCACGGACTTTTTGGCGTGCTTTCGCGGCTTCGTATACCGGTGACTATGGTCTGAACTGGACCCCGATATAGGTTCGTCGTTGCGTGGAGCGTGAAGGAGGCGTGGTGAGCCAACAGGCCCAAGACATGAACACTGATGTCGTCATTGTCGGCGCTGGCCCAGGTGGTGCATCTACCGCCTATCATTTGGCAACCCTTGGTATTGACGTCCTTCTTGTCGATAAGGCACGTTTCCCGCGCGACAAGATCTGCGGTGATGGCCTGACTCCCGCAGCCGTCCAAGAGCTCATCCTCATGGGTGTCGATACTTCTGGTTGGGCACGAAACCGCGGTCTAACTGTCATTGGCGGTGGCCACACCATCCATATGGAGTGGCCCGATCAGGCTTCACTTCCGGGATACGGAATGACTCGCGCGCGCATGGATCTTGACCACGCACTGGTCCAGCGAGCACAGAGTGCGGGAGCTCGCCTCGAAGAAGAACTCACTGTTACCGAGGCCCTCCAAGACTCCGCGCACCGAGTCTGCGGTGTTCGCGCACGCCGAGGCCGTGGCAAGAATGCCCAGGATGTGACGATCCGCGCCAAGCTGGTTGTGGATGCCGGTGGTGTCTCTGCAAAGGTTTCCACGCGCCTCGGAATTGAAAAGAATCCCAAGCGTCCCATGGGCGTTGCGGCGCGCACCTACTTCCATTCCCCTCGTGGCAACGAAGAATGGATGGAATCGCACCTGGAGCTCTGGGCGGGCGAACCCGGACACTCGGATCTGCTTCCCGGATACGGCTGGATTTTCCCCATGGGGGATGGTGTCGTCAACGTCGGACTGGGCTCTGTGGCATCGACGGCAAGCGCGACGAACCTGCCCTATCGTCAGGTTTTCGAACAGTGGATGGCCAACCTTCCCGAGGAATGGGGATTTACCCCCGAGAATCAAATCGGGGAGCTTCGCAGTGCAGCTTTGCCGATGAGCCTCAACCGTCAGCCCCACTACACCAATGGATTCGTCATTGTCGGCGATGCCGGCGGAATGGTTTCTCCTTTTAATGGGGAAGGAATCGCACCCGCGATGAAGGCTGGACGCTACGCCGCCGAGGCCATGGCTCAGGCTCTTGCCCGCACGCACCGCGCTGGCATTGACCGAGCGATGAGCGCCTATCCCCAGCGGATCCGCGATGAATACGGCGGCTACTACCAGTTGGGACGCATCTTTGTTCGTCTCATTGAAAATCCGCGAATCATGCGCCTGTGCACGACCTACGGTCTGCCCATCCCGCGCCTGATGACCCTGGTTCACAAACTTCTGTCGGATGGCTTCGAACGCCAAGGCGGCGACTTCGACGACCGACTGATTACGACCCTATCCAAGCTGGTGCCATCAGCATGATGGCCACGAAGGTACACCCGATGTGGGAGGAACGATGACAAATCCCTATGTTCCGCTGCTGATCATGGCCGCAGCCGCCATGGTCTTGGCGCTGGGCGGGCTGGGCGCATCCGCAATTCTGGGGCCAACGCGCAAGAACCGCACGAAGGCCGATAACTACGAATGCGGAATCGACCCCACGGAGCAGCATCTGGAGCGCGGGCGCTTCCCTGTGCGCTACTACCTGGTAGCTATGACCTTCATTGTCTTCGACATTGAAGTCGTGTTCATGTACCCGTGGGCCGTGAGCTTCAACCAGCTGGGACTTTTCGGATTGATTGCCATGCTGACCTTCATCGCGGTGATCACCGTCCCCTATATCTACGAATGGCGCCGCGGCGGACTGGACTACTGAGGTAAGAGGAAAACAATGGGAATTGAAGAAAGCCTGCCTGCAGGCATTGCCCTGGCAAGCATGGAGAAGATCCTCGGTCTTGCTCGAAAGCACAGTCAGTGGCCAGTCACCATGGGCTTGGCATGCTGCGCAATTGAAATGATGGCAGCCGGAACTCCCCGTTTCGACATGTCGCGTTTCGGTTTGGAAGTCTTCCGCGCATCGCCGCGTCACTCCGACCTCATGATTGTCTCCGGACGTGTTTCCCACAAGATGGCTCCCATCGTGCGCCGCGTCTATGACTCAATGGCCGACCCCAAGTGGGTCATCTCCATGGGTGCCTGCGCATCTTCGGGCGGCATGTTCAACAACTACGCCGTCGTCCAGGGATGCGACCACATTGTTCCCGTCGATGTGTACCTTCCCGGCTGCCCGCCTCGTCCCCAGGCCC
>CALHID010000253.1 GCA_938030835.1 uncultured Actinomyces sp.
TACCGCCACCCTTGTGTTTCACCCAGTTAAAAAAAGAGCCCGTCAGCTTTTCTGGAACCTCCTGAGTCCGGCCTTGGTCAAAAGAAAACCAACTGCGTGCATACACATAGGACGCCAAAATATAGCGGTAATCCACATCGCGCGAGGACAAGCTACATAAAAACGCCTGTGCCGCATCCTCTAAAGACACAGCCTCAAAGACCCGCTCCAAGAGATCAAGCGCCTGGTCGAGAGTAATAGGCCGGTCCTCAACAACCACTCCCATCTTCCGAGCATAAGCAAGCTCCTCAGCACTTACCGAATGCTTCTTCCGATCGTCCATCAAACGATTCAGAATCTGAACAGCCCTCTTATCCACGCTTGCTTCGCCCTTCGAAGTGCCCGGAGCGCTAAAACCCTAGAATCCCAAGAGCCTGCGATAAATCGCCGCATCCTCATCCGAGAACACATCAAACACAACAACCATGGGGGACTGGGTCGCAGTGAGCCACTGATTGACCACATCCACCGCGACCTCGGCAGCATCCTGCTTCGGGTAGCCAAAAACGCCCGTCGAAATACAGCAGAAGGCAAGCGAGCCCATCCCGCTCTCCTGCGCCAAATCCAGGCAATTCAGGTAGGAGCTCATCAGCTCGAAACGGTACATGTCAGCGCTCTCGCCGGCGGGCACAATCGGCCCGACCGTGTGAATCACGCGCTGCGAAGGCAAGTTATACGCCCCCGTAATCTTCGCCCTGCCCGTCGGCTCCTCGTGGCCCTGTTCCTCCATGAGCTGGGCGCACTCCAAACGCAACTGGACGCCCGCGAAAGTATGAATCGCATTATCAATGCACGCATGCCCGGGTTCCCAACATCCCAGCATCTGTGAGTTCGCTGCGTTCACAATCGCATCCGCCGCAAGCCTCGTAATGTCACCGCGCCACAGGCGAATGTTCGGGTGCAGGGGCGCGACCTCGGCCTCGTCAATGGAAACAACGCCATCCCCGGCAATCAACTCACTGAGCAACTGATCCTGCAAAGCCAGCCACTGCGGCGAGGCGGGCATGGGCGGGCGCGTATTGGTCAACGCGCGGAACTGCCCCCACATCTCATCGACGCCTGTCGGTGCGGGCACCTGGATGCCGCGCTCCTTGCACAGCCCGGCAATCAATGGGGTCAACAGCTCAAGCTTCCGACGGGGCCACATAATCGTCCTTTCCAAAAGACGTGGGCTGGCAACAGTGTAGTTCCATGGCGCTCATAGGATCACGTTGTTTGAGTATTGCCTAGTAGGCGCAAGGTCGTGCAGGGTTCGAGGAATACGGGCGCAACCCCCGGGGCTACCGGTCCGCGTCTGCGGGATATCAGGAGCTCGTGTACATGAGGCTGGAACTGTAGCGCTACGAGGGCGGCTAGCCCTGTCGTACTTGCAAAGCTAGGGTGAGCGCCTCGTGGATATCCCCATCGATGAGGATCGAGCGATCGCGGATCTCGGCAGGGGCCTGCGCGTAGTCAAAGTTCACGCACGCGTAAGTTGCTGAGGCATTGGTGTAGGTGTGCTTCCAGAACGGGTACTTGATAATTCCCGGGGTATTCGCCCCAACACCAAGCTCAAGGAAGACGATATCGCCGCCCGCGTGGGCCTCGAGGAAATCCTGGTACCTACGGGCAGCCTGATGCCATCCCGCATCCTCAACGAAAGTCGCATCAGCGCGCAGATTCATGCTCATAGGCTCACCACACCTAGGGCAGTAGGGGACAAGCTCCCCGGGGACTCGCATGTCATGCTGTTCCTCAACCATGCGCGCCACGGCCTCGAAATTGTCATAGGTCGAGTCGTGACAAGGAATGCTGCACTGCCACAGGCCGTAGTCGCCCTGGGTGTAGAACAGACGTTCCTTGGGGAATCCTGCGAGCTGGAAGCGGTGGTCAACATTCGTTGTGAGGACGAAGAAATCCTTGCCTGTGAGCAGTTGAAGGAGATTGTCATAGGTGTCTTTAGGAGCCTCAACATAGCGGTTGTACCAGATGTGGCGACTCCAATAAGCCCACTGCTCTTCCAACGTCTTGAATGGATAAAAGCCGGCCGAGTACATGTTGGAAAACCCGTAGGTCTCAATGAAATCCGCGAAGTATTCCTGGAAGCGTTCGCCACTGTAGGTGAAACCTGCGGCCGCTGACAGACCTGAGCCCGCGCCGACCATGACAGCATCCGCTGCGCTGATCGCATCCACAAGGCGCGAAATCTCGGCGTTCATTATCTGCTTCATTGGAACTCCTACGGGTTTTCCGATCGTGTAATGGATTGGGGCTGCTTCGAATGCGTGCCCGATTGTGAGCGCAAGGTGCATCCCTTACTTACGGACAACGCTGATGCGCTGGCCTACGTGGTTGCCGGATTCGATTTCATCGAGCATGGCCACGGCGAAGTCAGCGTAGGAAATGATTGATTCTCCGCGCTCGTTGAGCGTGAGTTCCTCACCGCCAAGAATGTACTCGCCGGTGCTCTCACCATCGGCCTGGAAATCGCAAGCGGGCGAAATGTAGGTCCAGCGGACGTCCTTGCGCTCGCGAAGCTCGGTGAGCGCCTCGGCCATCGCAAGAGCAAGCGGCTTAAAGGCCTCGGGGAAATCAGGGGTCTGGGCGACCGTCAGCGTGTGCTCGGGGTTCACGTAGAGGCTGCCCGCTCCGCCGACGATCAACAGGCGAGTGTCGGTGCCTGAGAGGATATCGCTCAGGTGAGCCAGAGTCGTTGAATGCTGAGGCAGGGTTTCCGGGGTCCAAGCGCCGAAAGCGTCAACAACCGCGTCAAAGCCCTCAAGGTCCTGAGCGGTGAGCTCCATAATGTCCTTGATGACGGCCTTCTGGGCGGGAGTCCTGTTTTCAGAGCGGACAAAGACGGTCAAATCATGTCCGCGTTCCAGTGCTTCCTTGACGATGAACTGTCCGGCTTTTCCGTTTGCTGCGACGACCGCGATTGACAGAGCCATGAGTTTTCCTTCGATTATTTGTGCGAGTAAATCGCTCTGTTTTTGTACGTGTGACAGCGTAGAATTAATGCAAGCGATTCAGAAGTAGGCACTATTTTGTGCTATAGGTACCTAAAAGTAACTATTGGCGCTGGCCTGCGAAGACCAAAGGGAAAGAAAATGAATTCACGGCTTGAGAACTTGCCGCCGTGCCCAGTTGAGACGACTTTGACCCTGATTGGGAACAAATGGCAGGTGCTGATCTTGCGAGATCTGAGCGATAAAGGAACCATGCGTTTCAAAGAACTCCAGCGCTCGATCGGATCGATTTCGCAAAAGGTCTTGACGACGAATCTGCGCACCATGGAGGACGCGGGCATTGTCCACCGCGAGGTTTTCGCCGAGGTCCCGCCGCGCGTGGAGTACTCGCTCACTGAGCTGGGCCACAGCCTGCAGCCCGTCCTCGAGGCCATGCGCGTGTGGGGAGAGAACTATAAGCGTGAGTTGGGTGCTCTTCCGCGTCGGGCGTAGCCTTAAACCGTGAAAATCCTTGTTGTCCCCATGCTGGCCCGCTCGCGGATGGGCGGTCCGTGGTCGCGCGCGCAGCAGATCGCTCGCGCATTTCTTAGCCGCGGCCACGAGGTCACGCTAGCGTGGGGAAACGACGGAAACTGCGTCGATCCGGTTGCCCCGACATTCGAAATTCCCGTTCCCTCACCCCTTGGCCTTCCCGAGGCCGTCGCCCGTTACACCTTTCCGCTGGCCTCGCGCCTGGGACTGATGGGACGTAAGCCCGTTCATAGTTTCGAAGAAGTGCTGTGGCTAACGGGGGCTTTGGATTATCGCTACAGCTGCGCGGTCGTTGAGAAGCTCCGTGAATTCATGCGCACCTGGCGCCCCGACGTTGTCTACTCGGAATTCAACCTGGCTGCGGTGATCGCCGCCCGCGCCGAGGGAATCCCATGCGTGGGTAGCGGTTCGCAGCCGACGACCGCCGCCTACGCCTCAAACCCGCGAAAATCAGCGGGAATTCGACGCCTACTGCGCGAGATGAGCATGCCCGCCCCGGCCTCGTCCCTGACCATTCTTGAGGGGATGAAACGGCGCTTCATTCCGAGCTCTCCCTCGCTGGAACCGGAGGCGGGGGAGCGGGCAATCTACTGCGGTTTTCTTGGCGAAGTTCTGCAGCTGGATGCTCGCAGCACCGATCGTGATTGCGCGGTGGTCTACCTCGGCTCGGGCAGTGTCCCTGCGGGAGTTGCCGTGCGAGTGGGCCGGCAGCTCTCGAGCGCGCTTGGCTGCGATGTGTACGTCGCAGGTGTGCCCGAAGCGGTCTACGCTGCAGCTGGCGGCGAGGTGCACTGCGCGCCTCGCCTCAACTTTGCCGAGCTCCTGCCGCGCGCCCGTGTCATGGTCCATCACGGAGGGCAAAACTCGATGATAGACGTGCTGGCTTACGAAGTCCCCCAAGTCGTCGTACCCGGGCGGGTTTTTGAGCGCCAATTCAACGCCGAGGCCGTCGAGCGCACCTGCTGTGGCCTGAGCGTGCGCGCACCCAAGCCCGCTCTCATTGCCGAGGCCGCGCTGCGCCTCGTTAATGAAGTGGCCCTGACTGGTGGGCTTGCGAGGCTGCGCGACGAACTGTTGGAATTGGGCGGAACTGAGCGGATTGTCAGTGAGGTTGAGGAGATTCTCTGCTTGTAGGACCTGCCCCGGTAGCAGATGCTGGGGCCTAGTGGGCCTGAGCGGAGGCTTTCTTACTTGAACTGCGCTATTCCCCAGACTCATTGACACCGTTTGGAGGCATTGACACAAGTTGGAGCTTTGGATGGGTGGTTTTTGGGGTATGCGATGCGTCCAAGTGGTGTCAATCGCGCCTAGTGGTGTCGATCCGGCCTACGGGTGCCGATCGCGCCTAATAGTGTCGATCCCACCTAAAAGCAGTGATGCGAAATAACAGCGATCTGGCATAACAGTGTTAATCCGACCGAGTAGCGCCGGCCAGACCTGGTCGTCTAAACCGACGCCATGACAGGAGTCGCGCCCCTCGCCAACGCTCTCAGTTCCACCCGCGCAGGATCGCCTCGAGGCCTCGCTCAAACTGGGTGACGAAATCGTAGCGATCCTCAAGGAGATCCTGGATAAGTGGTCGCAGCGCCTGCGTATCCTCCGGGCTCAATGCGGCGCTCGCGGCCTGCAAATCGACTGGCTGCTCAGTGGTGCCGCCCACGGGCGGGACGACCTCGGCGGCAACGAAAGCCGTCGTATAGATCGACACGGCGTTGACCAATCCGAGCATGTCTGCGTTCGGAGTGAAACCTCGCCGCGCGAGTGCCACGAACACGCGCGCCAGCTGAGAAAGCTGCTCGGGAGTCGACATCGGGTGCGTGAGCAGCAACATGACCGTGCCCGGATGCGCGCGAAGTGTGGCGGCCAGGCAGTGTGCGTACTCGCGCATGTAGGCCAGCAGTGGCGAGGCCGAGGCGGCCTGGGGTGCTCCTGGCGCGGCGGGTGTCGCCTCGGGCGAAACTGTGGACTCAGAGCGTCCCGGTAGGTCCACTTTCCCGCCCTCAACGCGAGCCAAGAATGAGTCGAAAGTCAGGCGCCAAACCTGTTCCGAAATTCCCTCCAATAGAGCAGCCTTGTCGGGAATATGGCGATAAAACGCGGCCTGGGACACGCCTAAGCGCTTTCCCAAAGACCGCAGAGATAGAGCGGAGAGCCCCTCCTCATCAACCAATTCGAGCGCAGCAGACAAAATGATGTCTCGCGATAGCGCGCGTGGCTTTGATGATGGCATGGACTCTCCGCTCGGGTGGATTACTCCTTGTGATAACGAAACTTTATCAGTGCAAGTGCGGCGAACGCGGCGAAGAATCCCAACAGTGCGCCGATTTGTGGGGCGATATCAGCGAATCCAAGTCCGTCCAAGCTCACCTTGTTGATTGCGGCGTTGGCCCAGTAGGCGGGGGAGAGGCGTGCAGCGTGTTGAGCCCAGTCGGGGAAAGATGGAACTGTGCAGAATGCTCCACCGATTCCTGCGGCGAGCATGCCCACGATATTCGACATGGATAGTGCGGCATCGCGACTGTGTGACCACAGGGCAATTGCAACACCCAGGGCCGATAGGACTGCTGAAAAACTCAGCAAAACCGCCATCAACGCAATGAGAGATCCCTTTGGGCGATACCCGAAAATCGCTGCACCGAGCACGAGCACAACCGTGATCTGCACGGTCTGCATGATGTAGGCAACCAACGCCTTTCCAGTCAGGATGGATGCGCGCGAGGTCGGAGAGGCCTCGAGGCGCTCCCACGTTCCCCAGGAATGCTCGTTGAAAAACGAGCCAATGATGTTCTGGACGGCGAGGAAAGAAAAGAGAATCGCCATCGAGGGAACCGCCTGTTCGGCGCCGGTGGCTCCCGTGTATCCATCGGCCAGGAGCATTGATTTGAACGCCGGCATCATAAAAGGAATCAAGACGAGCGGGATCACCGTCAGGATGAGCGTCGGTGCCGGGTCGGTGAGTTGGAGTCGGATATTCAAGCGGGTCATCGCCCACAATTGCTTAAGCTGCGACATGGTCACTCTCCTCGATGATGTGTAGGTATGCGTTGTGCAGGCTCGGTTGGTCGATCTTCACGTCGACGAGGCGTGCTCCCGCCAGGGCTGGTGAGGCCAAAACTTCGCCAATGCGCGAGCCCGGGTCGGCCTCGTCCCCGCTGTGGCGCAGTACGTTGCCGTCGGCGCTCCAGCCCTCGAGTGGGGAAACGGTGCGGTCGAAAGTAAGCGTGACCTCGGCACTGCCATGGGCGGAAATGATGTCCTCCAGGCTTCCGCGGGCAACGATTCGACCCTCGCTCAGGATTGCGATGTCAGAGCCAAGCTCCTCGAACTCGGCGAGGTAGTGCGAGGTGTAGACGACGGCTGCGCCTTCTTCGGCCAGTTGACGGACCGCGCTCAGGATCTGGCTGCGCGCTTCAACATCCGCCCCAACCGTGGGCTCGTCCATGAAAATCAGTCGAGGCTTGTGCATGATCGCCATTCCCGCGTGGAGTCTGCGCTGCTGGCCACCCGAGAGATGCGAGGCGCGTTGGCCTCGTTTTTCACTCAGGCCAAGCAGCTCCATGACCTCGCCGGCGCGCACGACGGCTTCGCGGCGGCCAAGCCCGTGTAGCTCTCCGAAAGCGGTGAGATTCTGTGCGACGCTCAGGTCGGGGTAGATGCCGAGTTCCTGTGGTGCATATCCGAGCAGCTGGCCGATGTTGTGCGTTGCGGGATTCTTCCCGCAGATGTGAACGCTGCCGGCGTCTGCTCGCTTCAGCCCGCACAAAATAGTGATGAGCGTGGATTTTCCGGCGCCATTTCGTCCGAGCAGTCCAAGGATCTGCCCTGGTTCGACGCGAAGGGCGACTCCGCGCAGAACTTTGTGGGTGCCGTAGCTCTTGTAAATTCCCTGAGCTTCTAGGGTGGGCAAGTGTGGTTGCGACACGGTCATTCTCCCATCGGTTAACAGCGTTAACTTTGTGTCGAGATAGAGGTTAACACTGTTAACTTATGGATGCAATGCGGTCCTAAAAACTGAAGGGAAATGCCTACTGACCCGGGAATAGCAGCGGCAGGGCGTGGCTGAGCTGGCGCGAAACCGAGGTCAGGGAGTGCGTCCCACCCTCATCGATCCATACCTGCAAGCTCTGGGGCGTCATCAGCGTCGGATACCTGCGGTAAAACTCATCGAGCTGTGGGTTCATGTCGTCCAGCGCAGGATCATCTGAACCGACACTGGCGATAATGCGGAAATCCTGCGGCCCCATCTCGCGGCTGCGCACCCCCAAGGTTACTTCGTCGGCAATCTGGGGTAGGGGTGCGTCATGATCGCGGCCAATCCATGACTCCCCGGCCATCGGCATATAGCCGTAGAAATGGTCGGGGTTCAGGGCGAAAACATCCCAGGTCGTAATCCCGCCCATGGAAAAACCGCCAAAAGCGCGGTGTGCGCGACTAGCTTTTAAGGATTCATCCGTGGTGTCGCCACCCGCGTAGGTCGAGTAACGCGACTCGACCGTGTCAATCAAAGTATTGATCTCGCTGGTCGCAAAGAAACGATTGAGCTGATAGTCCGTTTCAAAGTCATCATTCACGAAAGAGCGATCAGGGTAATACGTCGCAAAAACAACGATTGTTGGAGAGACCGTGCCGCTGCGCTCAAGGTCATCAATGGTCGGCGAGACCTCATCGGCCATCTCCTCCGCACTGCTCATCCACCCGTGAGTCAGGTACGCGATATCGGCAGGCATTCCCTGTACGTATGTTGCCGGAACGTAGACTAGGGCCTGCTTCTTGTAGGTGACGCCCTGGTATTCCTGCTGATAATCCACGGTGTCGATCCGCCCGTGCAAGGGAATCGGATTCTCCGAGGCCGCGGGGACGATCACCGTTGTCCCGTCCGCCTTCTCCTGGTGGGTAACTGCGGGGGAGGGGTGGAAGGAGTGATAGGCCTCGTATCCTGCTGCGCTGACTAGGCCGCTTGCCGCCACCAGGGTACCCACGGCGAGCGCGATCGTCCCCTTGCGGCCACGAGGCCGGGGCTGCTGCTCCGGGCTCGCTGAGGTTTCGGGGGTGGGTGAGGTCGGAGTACTCATCTGTAAAGTTCCGTGTAGTTCGTGCGTGTTGACCTCATATGGTCGATTTTAAGTCCGCGGGTGTGGCGGTGCGAATGGGCCTTCGCCGCCGGCAGATAGTATTGGCACAACAACTGGACAAAGGAGTTGCCATGATTGCTGTCACCACCCCAACCCTTGAAGGCGCACCTATCAAGCGTTACTACGGAATTGTTTCCGGAGAAACGATCTCGGGCGTGAACTTCTTTAAAGACATCGGCGCGGGTTTGTCGAACCTCTTTGGAGGCCGGGCCTCGAACTATGAAGAGGAACTCTTCGAGGCCTCGCAAACTGCTATCAACGAGATGTGCCAGCGCGCGCAGGCGATGGGAGCAAACGCGGTTGTTGGCGTGCACGTCGACTACTTCACCGCCGGATCTGACAACGGAATGCTCGCCGCAATCGCCACGGGCACCGCTGTTGAGGTGTGAAACCTTCCGAGCGTTTGAACGCCGTAACCGGTTCCGGTGCCCTCTTTGCAGGGGGGGCAGGAGCCGG
>CALHID010000254.1 GCA_938030835.1 uncultured Actinomyces sp.
CAAGAGGCACGTCAATGGCAGAATCAGCCCCGTCTATGCGGGTGCGCAAATGGCACTTTTCCCTTAAAACACCGTTATCTGCTGTCCAGAATGAGACTTCAAGGCTGTGCGGACGAGCAAGCCCTTCCTGGTGCATATGGAGGCCTGTCAGACGCCCTGCATCATCACTTGTCCAGCTGAGTGAAAGAGTAGAAGGGCCTGTGGTGAGGAGCCACGCGTCCTTCCACTTCCCAAGATTTTCGCCGCTGGCCTCTTCCAATGTTCCCAAAAGATCCTCAAGACCGGTTGAAGAGTTGGCAAATCGCTGGAAATACAGTCGCACCCCTTTGTAGAAGGTCTCTTCGCCAACCCATGCGACAAGCTGCTTGAGGACCGCTGCCCCCTTTGCGTAGGTAATACCGTCAAAGTTATTTTTCGCAGCAGGGATATCAGGGATATCTGCAACGATGGGGTGCGTTGTCGGGTATTGGTCCTGAGCCAATGCCCACGCTTTGCGTCCAATTGCGAATGAGGCCCACTCCCCCGCGTAAATGGTCGCCTCCGCGGCAGTTGTCGTTCCCTGGTTCTCGGCAAAAGATTCTTTTAGCCATAGGTTTTCCCACCATGCCGGAGTAACCAGATCACCGAACCACATGTGACACATCTCGTGAAGGATTGTGTTCGCTCGTTTTTGTCGCAGTGCAAACGACGGTGTATCACGACTCAGATAGTTCTCATTAAAGGTGATACATCCAGGATTCTCCATTGCCCCCAGATTGTATTCGGGAACAAAAATCTGGTCGTAGCTTCCCCAGGGGAAGGTGTAACCGTAATGCTCGTGATAGTGATCTAAACCGGCACGCGTGACGGCAAGGATGTCGTCGCTATCCATTGAACTTGCCAACGCCTGGCGGCAGAGCAAGCGAAGCTGGAGCGTCGCAGTGTTGCCATCGCCTGCGCTTCCTTCCCAGCACCCTCCCTCTATGACCGCCCACTGGCCCGCGACGACCGCAGTAATGTAGCTCGACAAAGGCGCCGTGGTGGTGAAGTCCCACAGCGCGATGCCGTTGCCGCAATCCTTAGAGCTTCCAATCCCGTTGGAAGTGACAACCCACTCACGAGGCGCATAGACGTGGAAAGTCCATGTGGGTTTTATATCGGGCTGATCGAAGCAAGGCCACGCGCGGTGGGCATCTTCAGGCTCAAATTGCGTGTACAGGTAGTAGCGTCCGTCTTCGGGGTCGCGATAGCGATGCAGCCCCTCCCCCGTCGTCGAAAAGCGACAATCAGCCTCAACGGCAATCGTGACCTCACGCTTGGTCGGAACTGCGTTGATATCGAGGCGTTCACCGTCGTATGTGAATTGATCGGATGCTAAAGGAACATCATCAATCGAAACCGTCTGGACCTCACCAGCGACATCGACAAAGAGCGAGGGCTCCTGAGAGACAAGAGTCATACGTGAGACAACACGGTACGAGCTCTTCTCAGTTGCCGCTTCTTCGAGGTGAAGTGTGACATCAATGTGGCGGACGGTGACAACGGTTGAACGGTGACGTGCATCTTCACGAGTCAGGACATACATGCCCTCATTTTAGAGAAATTTTGGGTTGACGTGTCGATGAAGAAGCTTTTCGCGGAGCAAGCGGATACCCTAAAAGTCATGACTTATGCCAACGAGATTCGTCCGATTACCTTGCCAATTCCACTCTCTCAGGCACTCGAGGGGGTTCAGGGGGTTGATTGGTCAATGTGCGCCGATACCGAACTTACCGTTTCTGGTGTCAGCGTTTCATCGATCGATATTGAAGATCATTGGCTTTTTGTTGCGATTCCTGGACTGGTTCAGCACGGTATTCGCTTTCTCCATGCTGCCGTCGAAGCTGGTGCCACGGCAGTTGTCACAGATCGCGAAGGATCCGAACGTGCACGTGAGATGAATCCGGATATCCCGATTGTTGTCGTTGCGGACCCGCGTCGCGCAAGCGCAACTATCGCGGCGAATATCTACCGTCATCCGGCCTCGGCACTCAAAACGGCGGCCGTAACCGGGACGAATGGGAAGACCACAACAACCTACCTTCTGCGTTCCATTCTGCGCAGTACCTTCAACGATCCTGCACTGTGCGGGACTGTCGAGATTCGTGTTGGCGACCTCGTGATCAATTCAGAGAAAACCACTTCCGAGGCTCCTGAGGTCGAGCGAATTCTTGCACTTGCTCGCGAAAAGGATTGTGGTGCAGCGATTGTTGAGGTCTCAGCGCATGCGTTGAGTTTAAACCGTGTTGACGACATTATTTTTGATGTCGCTGCCTTCACGAATCTTCAGCATGACCACCTCGATTACTACGGTGATATGGAGCATTACTTCGAGGCCAAGAAGAGTTTGTTCACTCCGGCTCACTCGCGTTGTGGTGTCGTCTGTATTGATGATGAGTGGGGCCTTCGTTTGGCTCAAGAAAGCGAAGTGCCAGTTACTACAGTTTCTGTTTTTTCCCATCGCGAGGCCGATTGGACCGTTCGGCGCATTAACTTCGATCGTGCGATCCCCGCTGTCACCTTCGATCTGGTGACCCCACAGGGCAATGAACGCCATATTCGGATGCCGATGCTCGGTGAAGTTAATGTCCAAAATGCCGTCGTTGCACTGGTTGCAGCACTAAAGCTGGGATGTGAGTTCGAAGCAGCAGTTTCGGCTCTCGAAGGTGCAGAACAGATTCCCGGCCGTATGACCTCCGTTAATCCTGATCCAGGCGCACAGCCACTTGTCATTGTGGACTTTGCACATACTCCAGAGGGACTCGATTGGACACTCAAATCCGTCCGCGAGTTAACTCGTGGAAAGCTCGTTTTAGTGTTTGGAACCGATGGCGATCGCGACGCGACAAAGCGTGAACCCCTTGCGGAAATCGCTGCTCAACTTGCCGACGTTTTATGGGTAACCGATGAGAATCCTCGTACTGAAGATGCCTCATCTATTCGCCAGCAACTCCTCAACGGAATTCGGCGTGTTCGTCCTGATTTCCATGACGTTACTGAAGTGACCACATGCCGCCGCGATGCAGTCCGCCAGGCAATTCTCGCAGCAGATGCGGGAGATATCGTCGTCATTTCCGGAAAGGGTGCCGAATGGTATCAAGATATCCAGGGAATCAAGCACGTCTATAACGATGTACCCGTCGCTCGTGAAGTCTTGGAACAAGATATTCGCGCGCGCCTGTAACGCGCTTGTCATCACTGACTACCGATAGGATAAGGACGTGACTGAAGAATACCTCGAGAACACAGAGCCCTTCGACGAAGGTCAAGCAGAGCTTCGCGCACGCGCAATGCGTGACTCCCTTGACCAGTTTGAGCTTGATGACGAAGATCTTGCCCTGCTCAATGGGGACTTCGAGAATTCTGATTCACAGGACAGTGAATTCGGTCTTCCCGTTTTGGCAGTGATCGGGCGTCCCAATGTTGGTAAGTCAACCTTGGTGAACCGCATTATTGGTAGGCGTGAAGCGGTTGTTCAAGACACCCCCGGTGTTACGAGAGACCGCGTATCTTATCCTGCCGATTGGGCAGGCCGTCACTTTACTCTTGTCGATACTGGCGGCTGGGAAATCGATGTCAAGGGAATTGACCGTTCGGTCGCAGAACAGGCAGAAATCGCGGTTGATCTGGCAGATGCCGTGCTCTTCGTAGTCGATGCGACTGTTGGCATGACAGATACGGATGAACGTATCGTTTCTATGCTTCGTAAGAGCGGTAAGCCCGTCGTTCTAGCGGCGAACAAGGTTGATTCGGCGATGCAAGAAGCTGAAGCGGCCTACCTGTGGTCACTTGGAATGGGTGAGCCCTACGCCATTTCTGCACTTCACGGCCGCGGTACCGGTGATCTCCTCGATGCTGTGATGGCTGTGCTTCCTGAAGTGTCTTCAGTGGCTTCAGCGCTGCCCGTGGGCGGCCCCCGGCGAGTTGCTCTGATCGGACGTCCGAATGTTGGTAAGTCGTCACTGCTCAACGCTCTGGCTGGATCTGAGCGTGTTGTTGTCAATGAGCTTGCTGGTACGACTCGTGATCCAGTTGATGAGCTCATCGAGCTTGACGGGCAGCAGTGGTGGTTCGTCGATACCGCGGGCATTCGCCGCAAGATGCACCGAACCACTGGTGCTGACTACTATGCGTCAATTCGAACCCAAGCAGCCCTTGAAAAGGCAGAACTTGCGTTGATTCTTTTCGACGCTTCAGAGCCGCTGACAGAGCAAGACATTCGAGTTGTGCAACAGGCAGTTGATGCCGGCCGTGCGGTGGTCATCATCAACAACAAGTGGGACCTGGTTGATGAAGAACGCCAAGCTCAGCTTCGTTCAGAGCTCGAACGAGAGCTTGTTCAAGTCTCATGGGCGCCACGAATTAACGTGTCAGCGAAGACAACCTGGCATATTAACCGCCTAACTCGTGCGATGGAGACTGCACTGGATAGCTGGGAAACACGCATTCCCACTGGCCGCCTCAATGCCTTCTTGGGTGAACTGGTTGCAGCGCATCCGCACCCCCTTCGCGGAGGGAAGCAACCTCGAATCCTCTTCGCGACCCAGGTGTCGAATATGCCTCCACGTTTCGTCATCTTCACAACCGGGTTCTTGGATCCCGGATATCGCCGATTCATTGAGCGTCGTCTGCGCGAAGACTTTGGATTTGAGGGCTCCCCTATCCAGATTTCGGTACGTGTACGCGAGCGCCGTCGCCGCTAGGCTCTCAAAGAGTTATTAAGTGGTGCGGCCTCGCCTAACGGGGAGGCCGCACCACTAGTTTTACCTACACGCATTCGCATGTGATCAGTCATCTTCTTTGGAAAGCTCGATCTTGTACCGGAAGATTGTGCTCATATACGTCCCTGTGCGCCGATTAAGAGATGCTGTGGCGTCGATGAGGGGTGTCATGGATCCGGCCCTTCGCGAACGAAGATCTTTCAGAATAGGCATCGCATAGTACGCGTTCTTCTTGTTCTCCAGATCCATGAACCACTTTCCACCGAGATGGTGACGATAGGTCTCGCCGATATACACGGTGAGTAGATCGTGCATCCGCGGATCGTTAATGAGGTCTTGAGGCGATGAGTAATGCGCAAGCATCCACTCTTCAAGGGCATCAATGGACTCAACTGAGAAGTCAAGATTCAGACCGTTTTCCTTTGCGAATGTATCGGTCATGTAGTCCAGCTTGTCAGAAATGAAGAAAATCCATTCCTGAAAGTCTTCTTGCGTGTACGCCATTAGTGCCTCATCTACGCCGCAGGGGCTGAATTGTGAGGCAATTCTACCTCCCTCAAAGTACTGAACTCGACTACCTGCGGACCAGAATTCATCACTGGTTGGATACCCATAGTTTCCACGTTCGTGTCCAGCTCGGCCGTACGTTGTAAAGATCTGTCCGCGAACAAAGTGTGAGCCACTTGTTGCACTCCAGTAGGCAGTCCCCTTGTCAAAGACTTGGAATACTCCCTTACCTGAAGGTGTCTCAGCTGTAGTTGCAACGCCTAAGAAGCGTGCACCGCCAAGTTCTCGATATGCATTTGCAATACCAGTCCCGTAGCGCAAGACATAGGTTCCAGCCCCTGCGCTCCATGTGATGACGCCGCCCTCAAACTCCTGTGCGCGACCGGAGCCT
>CALHID010000255.1 GCA_938030835.1 uncultured Actinomyces sp.
GAGGAAACCCTCAAGCCCATCAAGAAGGGTGGTACCTACCTGGACCCCGAGGCTGAGGCGAAGATCGCAGCGGTCGCCAACCAAGGTAAGTAATTTCTGCAATAGACGCGGCGGTTCCGAATTTCGGGACCGCCGCGTTTGTGTTACGCGCGGCCTTGCACAGCTGTTCACCATTCAAAGGCGCAGAAAGTACGTGAACTGATAGAATATAGACCGCAGTTCAGCTGAAGCGCAGGAGTTTCTTCTATGTCATTTGAGATCGGTCAGACCGTTGTTTATCCTCACCACGGCGCCGCGAAGATTGAGGAAATTTCCACCCGCGTTATTCGCGGCGAAGAGAAGACGTACTTGACTCTGCGCGTCAGCCAGGGTGACCTCACCATTCAGGTCCCCGCTGAAAACGTTGATCTTGTCGGCGTGCGCGACGTTGTTGACGAAGACGGCTTGGAGACGGTGCTCTCGGTCCTGCGAGCCCCCTACATTGAAGAGCCCACGAACTGGTCGCGTCGTTTCAAAGCCAACCAAGAGAAGATTGCGACGGGCGATATCGTCAAGGTTGCTGAGGTCGTTCGAGATCTTACTCGCCGTGATGATCAGAAGAAGCTCTCCACCGGAGAGAAGCGCATGCTGACGAAGGCGCGCCAGATCCTCAGCTCCGAACTTGCACTTGCTCGCGATATCGATAAGACCGCTGCGGCTGCGCGCCTCGACGAGGTCTTGGCTGAGGGCTACGATGAGTCCCTCGCAATCGCGGATGATCTCCCGGAAGAAGACACGGAACAAGAGTGACCTCAACAGCCCCCGCTCAGGTTTTCGCGGTCATTACTGCGGCCGGATCGGGTACGCGCTTGGGCTCAGATCGCCCGAAAGCTTTGGTTGACCTCGACGGAATGCCTTTGGTTGAGCATGCGCTCAGGAACCTTCATTCCGGTGGTGTTGACTTTTCTATTGTGACAGCGCAACCAGATCGCTTTGATGAGTTCCAGGCACTTCTTGATACTGCTGAATTTCGCGATATTGTGCGCGTTGTACCCGGTTCGCCCCTGTCCAGGCAGGCTTCCGTCGCGGCAGGACTCGAGGCGCTCGCTCAGACAGCGGGCACTTTGAGTGATGACAGCCCCGTCTTGATTCATGACGCAGCCCGCCCTTTGGTTTCCCCTCAGCTAGTTTCTCGCGTGATTGATGCTGTCCGCGCGGGTGAGCAGGCGGTGATCCCCGGCCTCGCGGTGGCGGATACGCTGAAGAGCTTCCGTGAAGTTCCCGAGGCCTCGGCAGGGCAAGCGCAGGGCGCGCGCTATGTTGACGCGACGGTTGACCGTGCCGGTTTGGTTGCCGTTCAGACTCCGCAGGGTTTCCCCTGGAAAATAATCCGTGAGCTGCATCGGCGTGCCGCGGCCTCGGCGAATAGCGAAGCCACAGCGCTCACTGACGATGCCGGGCTTGCTCAGCAGGCGGGAATTCCCGTCCGCATTGTTGCCGGTGAAGGTCGCGCATTGAAGATTACGACGCCAATCGATCTGGTTTTTGCGCGCGCAATCCTTTCTGAAGACGCTCGGGCGTGACGACCCTT
>CALHID010000256.1 GCA_938030835.1 uncultured Actinomyces sp.
TGCTGTCGAGTACTTTGTTTCTTATTACGACTACTATCAGCCTGAAGCCTACGTCCCTCAAACCGATACCTTCATTGAGAAGGACTCCTCGATCAACGATGAAGTCGAGAGGCTGCGTCACAGTGCAACAAACTCACTCTTAACCCGTCGAGATACGGTTGTTGTCTCCTCTGTCTCATGTATCTATGGTTTAGGTACGCCAGAAGAATACGTTGCACGGATGATCGAGCTGAGCCGCGGAATGTGCATCGAGCGCGATGATCTTCTCCGCGCCTTCATCGGTATGCAGTATACGCGAAACGATATCGGATTTACCCGCGGAACCTTTAGGGTTCGTGGAGACACGATTGAGATCATTCCGGTCTATGAGGAACTGGCAATCCGGATTGAAATGTTCGGAGATGAAATTGATTCTTTGGCAGTACTACACCCTGTGACGGGAAATGTCATCGAGGAAGTTGACCATGTCTATCTCTTCCCGGCATCGCACTACGTTGCCGGCGAAGAAAGAATGAAACGCGCGATTGCTTCCATCGAAAAAGAACTCGAAGAACGCCTCGAATGGTTTGAATCCCAAGGAAAACTGCTTGAGGCTCAACGTCTTCGGATGCGAACAACCTACGACCTTGAAATGCTCAAGGAAATAGGCACGTGTGCTGGAGTCGAAAACTATTCGCGTCATATTGATGGACGTGGGCCTGGTACACCTCCGAATACGCTGCTCGATTATTTCCCCGATGATTTCGTTCTGGTCATCGATGAATCCCACGTGACGGTCCCGCAAATTGGGGCGATGTTCGAGGGTGACATGTCCCGAAAGCGCACCTTGGTGGATTATGGTTTCCGCCTCCCTTCGGCGATGGATAATCGTCCACTGAAATGGGACGAGTTTACGCAGCGCATTGGTCAAACCGTCTATCTTTCAGCAACACCTGGGCAGTATGAGCTCGATCGTTCTGACGGCGTAGTCGAACAGATCATTCGTCCGACTGGCCTTGTGGATCCCAGAGTCATTGTTAAACCGACTCAAGGGCAGGTTGATGACTTGCTCGAACAGATTCGTGAGCGTACCCAGCGTGACGAGCGTGTTTTGGTCACGACTCTGACCAAGAAGATGGCTGAAGATCTGACTACCTACTTGGGGGAGAGGGGAGTGAAGGTCGAATACTTGCACTCTGATGTCGACACCTTAAGGCGCGTTGAATTACTACGTGAACTTCGCCTTGGAGTCTTTGACGTTTTAGTAGGTATTAACCTGCTTCGTGAGGGGTTGGACCTGCCCGAAGTCTCACTCGTGTCAATTTTGGATGCCGATAAAGAAGGATTCCTACGCTCAACCCGATCGCTCATTCAGACCATTGGTCGAGCCGCGCGTAATGTTTCGGGTGAAGTGCATATGTACGCCGATAACATCACTGACTCGATGCGCGCAGCAATAGATGAAACTGAGCGACGCCGTGAGATCCAGCTGGCCTATAACCGTGAGCACGGCATTGATCCCAAACCACTGCGTAAGAAGATTGCGGACGTCACTGACATGCTGGCTCGCGAAGAGGTCGATACTGCGCAGCTCCTCGAAGGCGGATACCGTCGCGAGCGGCCGGCTACAGATATCCGCGCAGATGCGATGGCCTCGGAGGCTATTGAGGATGTGCCGAGGAGCCGAGAAGAACTTGCCAACATGGCACAAAATGACCTTGAGGATCTTATTGCCCAGTTAAGTTCTCGAATGATGGAAGCCGCAGAGAACCTCCAGTTTGAGCTTGCTGCTCGCCTACGTGATGAGCTCGCTGAACTTAAGAAAGAACTTCGTGCAATGAAAGCTGCAAACTAATCTTTGTGGAAATTGGTTAGTGCCTTTGAGTAAAGGCACTAAGATAGTAGTGTTCTAAGTTCTCAATTCTGGGAGTCGACTGTGTCTACGATGGCGCATACGCAAGCGCGTCCCCTTCCTTTTGTCAAACGCGCCCTTGCCTGGTCTGCACACCTCTTCACACTCACCGGTGTGCTGTGGGCGTCTTTGGCGACGATTGCACTGTACGAGGGGCATATCCGCCAGATGTGGATGTGGTTGGGAATCGCGCTTCTTGTTGATGCAGTTGACGGGAGTTTCGCGCGTGCTGTTCGCGTCACTGAATACGCTCCCGGTTTTGACGGAGCGACTTTGGACAATATTGTCGACTACCTGACCTGGACCTTTATTCCGGCGCTGTTCATGGTCTTCTATCTCCCGTTTGGATCCCGCGGGCTAGGCATCGCTGCTGCCTTAATTGTCTGCCTCTCCTCAATGTTTTGTTATTGCAATGTTTCCTTGAAGACGCCAGACCACTACTTCATGGGTTTTCCGGCGGCATGGAATGTGGTTGCAGCAATTATGTGGATTTTCCAAACCGGAGCTCTTTTTAACTTCATTGCGACCGTAATATTGGCGATCCTTACAGTTGCCCCGATTGCTTTTGTCCATCCCTTCCGGGTCGGTCGTTTGCGGGTCGTCAACATCGTTGCAGCACTGGTATGGGTAGCGGCAACGGCTGTACTTGTCGCATATGCACCCCTGCGCCCCTTTATCCTTACAGGTATTTGGTGGGTTGCGGGGATCTGGATTCTTGTCGTGAGCGCTGTGCGTTCGATTCAGGGAATTCCTCAAGAATTTCGCGACGCAGAGTAACGCTTGACAAGACGCGTGTTCTGAATCCCACGCCAAACCTCAGTAGCAAGAGACGCCGCAATCATGAGGCCGACGATGATAATCACCGAGCCGGGGTATCCGCGTCCATGTACCCAGAAATAAACATAGGGTGCCATGAACGTTGCTAATGCGACAACTGCGCCGGTATAACGTTCTAATGGCCTCGATGCGGTTAGCATCGCGAGAATTCCCCAAGTGTAGGGGATTGCGGTCAGTACATCGATTCCCCACAAGACCAACACAGAGCCGTGGAATTGTGGGACAAAGACGACTGGAAGTGCCCGAAGTGATGAGTACACGAAGACCACTGCGTAAACCCAAAAACGTGGGTCTTTAAGAATTCGTGTGATGAGAGAACGTTTGAAAACCTTTACCCCTGCTGCCTCAATCTGATGGGCGAGGCCGTGGGGCGTTCGCGTTGCATTCATCCCTTCTAATGCTGCCCTGAAGCTTGCATCGGGGAGTAGCTGATGAACAACGTTACTGACCCGTAGTCCGAAGACAGTCTGCGTCTCAGAGTGCTGCGCACCGACGTTGACGAAGAGGTCGAATAGTGGACCTGCGAGTTCCTTCAGTTGCTCAGCGTCAATAGGGCCAATCAACCAGATCAAAGCGCGGTGCTCTAAAGCATCACGTACTTCAGAGTAAAAATCATCGGTTGTTGACAGTGTCTGTGGTGTGAGTTCACGAACCTCACGCCGTCCCAATTCAGCAAGTCTGGAAACGCCGGCAGTGTGCGCGAGTTTTGTTGTATCAAAAGCACAGGCTTGGACGACTGGCAGTTCAAAAGGTGCCTGGGTTGACCCGAAAAGGGTCTCCTTTAGGCGACGCAGTCGGGACACTTGGGCTGCACGATTTTGAACACTCACTCTGTTGAGTCTAAAGCACTTGCGTGTGAAGCTCTTAACGACTTGTGATCTGACAGAGAATGTGAGCGGAATCGTTTGTTACGCTAGTCGCGAGGGGAGTAATCCCAAAAAGAGCACCATCGTCAACGCGGTATCTCCTAGATACCCGGTGTTGCTGCCCAATTTTGGGTGGGAAGAGACCTCAAGTCTCTGCCTGAAAGGTCATTCGTGGACGTACATATCCTCGGCTGGATCGGCTTGGCCGTCGCTGTTATCGCCCTAATTTCCACTGACATCATTGGACACGTGCGTAAGCCCCATGCACCTTCTATGAAAGAAGCAACAGCGTGGACATTGGGCTACGTTGCTCTTGCGGTCATGTTCGGCCTAGCGATTTGGGCGATCTACGGGGCAACCTACGCGATCCAGTTCTATAGCGGCTACATGATGGAGTGGTCACTTTCGCTGGACAACCTCTTCGTCTTCGTCATTATCATGGCGTTCTTCAAGGTGCCAAGGGTGTTTCAGCAGAAAGCACTCCTTGCGGGAATCATTCTTGCACTGATCTTTAGGGCATTTTTCATCATCGTCGGTGTCACCCTGGTCAATCGATTTACCTGGATGTTCTTCTTCTTCGGTGCATGGCTGCTGTGGACGGCATATTCACAGGCCCGTGAAGGCGCTTCCGGTGAAGAGGAAGAAGTTGGGGAAATTCAAGAGAATGCTTTTGTCCGCTTCGTTCGACGCATTTTTCCTGTGACTGATGGATACATCGGAGACCGCTTCTTCTATCGCCATAATCGTCACACATCCATCACCCCCTTGTTCCTTGTCGTTCTGGCGCTTGGATCCGCGGATCTGATGTTTGCGCTCGACTCGATTCCTGCGATCCTTGGCCTCACTCAAGAGGAGTATTTGGTCTTTGCATGCAATGCTTTTGCATTGCTGGGGCTTCGACAGCTCTTCTTCCTTATCGATGGCCTTCTCGAAAAGCTTGTTTTCCTCAACTACGGACTTGCAGTGATCTTGGGCTTCATTGGGGTGAAGCTGATTCTCCATGCACTCCACGAAAACTCATTGCCCTTCCTTAACGGTGGTGCACCCATTCATGGGATTCCGGAAATCGGAATCCCGGTCTCACTTGCTGTCATTGCAGGGACACTCATCACGACAGTTCTTGCCTCGCTCATTTATTCGAAGCGCGATTCCTCGAGGAGTAACGGCCGATGACCATTGCTGCACAAGCTCCTAATCCTGCTCAGGGACTTAGTGGATCTGAAGTAAAAATCCGCGAAGAACAAGGCAAGCTGAACATCACTAAGCTCCCTTCATCGCGATCGCTGGCATCGATTATCCGCGCAAATGTCTTGACGCTTTTTAATGCGATCTTGAGTATTGCAATGGTCATCGTGATCATCTTCGGGTCCTGGCAAGATGCCGTTTTCGGCGCAATCATGATCATCAACGCGGTTATTGGAATTTTCTCCGAGCTCCGTGCAAAGAAAACTTTGGATGATCTTGCAATCGTTGACGCCCCACGGGCGAAGGTACGACGCGATGGGCGTACCGAGCAGATCGACGTTCAACGCATTGTTCTTGACGATATTGTTGAGCTTTCACTTGGCGATCAAATTGCAGCTGACGGTGAGGTCCTAGAAGTTTCCGGTTTGGAAATCGACGAATCGATGCTGACGGGCGAATCTCGCCCGGTTCTTAAGCAGGTCGGTGATCGTGTCCTCGCTGGAACATCCGTCGTTTCTGGGTCTGGAGTAATGCATGTGCAAGCAGTAGGTTCGGACCTGTACGCGCAGGGTATTGCGCGTCATGCGCGGACTTTCTCTCTTGCCACTTCGGAGATCCAACAGGGTATTAATAAGATTCTGCGTGTTATTTCTATTGCCCTTCCTCCAATTATTCTTCTGACGCTCTGGTCGCAAACACGAATTGCAGGAGAAGGCACTCCCTATGCGTGGCAACACGCGTTGGTTCTTGCTGTTGCAAGTGTCGTCGGAATGATTCCGCAGGGATTGGTACTTCTCACCTCCATGAACTTCGCGATCGGTTCAGCAACGCTGGCGCGCAAAGGCGCTCTTGTTCAGGAGCTTCCTGCAGTTGAAGTCTTGGCTCGTGTTGATGCACTTTGTCTGGATAAGACCGGTACGCTCACAACCGGTGGGATTCGACTGCGCTCCTTGGAAATCCTTGATCGACAGCGAGAAGATGAGCTTCTACGTGCGCTGTGGGTACTCAACGACGATGGAACGAATGCAACCGCGCGGGCAATCAAAGACTATTTGCTCACCAGGGGAGAGCTCTCTGACTTAGATACAGAAGCTTCGCGGACTATTCCCTTCTCCTCTGAACGTAAATGGGCAGCATGGGTCACTCAAAGTGCATCAATTGTTATGGGCGCACCTGAGATGCTTATTGATCACGTGGCAACCCTCGAAAGTCTTCGAGCTGATATTCGTTCGTATGCCAGTGAGGGCTTGCGAGTATTAGTCGTCGTTCGCTATGACGAGGCCATTGAAGACCAGACTCTTCCGGCAAACCCGTCGCCTCTTGCCCTCCTGGTTTTGGAAGAAGACTTGCGCGATGACGCGACCGAGACCCTCGCTTACTTCCGTCGCCAGGGTGTGCGTGTACGCATCATTTCGGGCGATAGCCCGACTACGGTTGCTGCACTAGCCGCACAGGTCGGATTGCGTTCGCCTAATGGCGATGCTCCTCATGCATTTGACGCTCGGAATCTTCCTGAGGACCCTACCTCTACTGAATTCCTCTCTATCGTTGAGGCAACAGATGTTTTCGGACGTGTTACCCCCGAACAAAAACGTGCGTTGGTCAAGGCCCTGCAAACTCAGAAGCACTGTGTTGCCATGACGGGTGATGGTGTCAATGACGCTCTCGCACTTAAAGATGCTGATCTAGGCATCGCGATGGGCAATGGTGCAGCAGCAACCAAGGCCGTTTCACAATTAGTTTTGGTTGATCAAAAGTTTTCGGTGCTTCCCAGTGTCTTGGCCGAGGGACGTCGCATTATGGCCAATATGGAACGTGTGTCATCGCTTTTCTTGGCAAAGACGACCTACGCGACACTATTCGTCATTCTTAGTGCAATTTTTGCGTGGCGTTATCCCTTCTTGCCGCGGCATTTTACATATGTCGACACCCTAACTATTGGTGTTCCCGCGTTCTTCATCGCCTTAGGCCCCAACAATCGGCGTTATGTTCCAGGCTTCTTGTCTCGAACTTTATCGCTGGCAATTCCTAGCGGTATCGTTCTGGGAGTTGCGGCTCTTGCTGTGTATTCTTCGGTCGGCAACGGCACGGTACTCGGTTCTACCGCGGCCGCAATGACGGTTCTGATTGCAGGATTGTGGCTTTTGTCGATCACAGCGAGGCCGCTGGTACCGTGGCGCATAGCCTTGATCTGCGCTATGGCCGTAGCCGGGGTTTTAGGTGTTCTCCTTCCCTTTGCGCGAGCTTTCTTTGCCTTCCAATGGCCCCCGGCCCCGCTGTGGCTGGCGATTATCGGATCAGGACTTGCTGCCGGCCTCGTGATCGAAGCATTCTCGCGGGTGCTCTACATGGGTAAGCTTCGCGAAGCTGAGTCCGAAGGCCGTTCCATAGACTAAACGTGAAGCAAAGCATAAAAGAACACATGTTCGACCAAAGCAATGCGTCAACACGTAAACTAGTGGAGTGCATGATCAGTTAATTGTCCGTGGTGCCCGCGAGCATAATCTCAAGGGTGTTGACCTTGATCTTCCCCGCGACTCGATGATTGTTTTCACCGGTCTATCGGGATCGGGAAAGTCCTCTCTTGCCTTTGACACGATTTTTGCTGAAGGCCAAAGACGATACGTTGAATCGCTGTCCTCATATGCGCGTCAGTTTTTGGGACAGATGGATAAGCCTGATGTTGATTTCATCGAGGGGCTTTCTCCAGCAGTCTCGATCGACCAGAAATCTACCTCGCGTAATCCACGTTCGACAGTCGGTACGATTACCGAAATCCATGACTACTTGCGTCTCTTATTTGCACGCGCGGGGGTAGCCCACTGTCCAG
>CALHID010000257.1 GCA_938030835.1 uncultured Actinomyces sp.
CCTCAAAAGAGCGCGTTGAGCGAGGAAGCGTCAGGGGATCGATGTGTCCGTAGGTCTCGTGCAGTTCAGGAAGACGCGTCCGACGCTGAGCGACGATCGAATCAAGGACGGTCCCGGTTTCGCGCAATCGCGTGGAAATGGGAGAGAAAGACGGCTGGTTCACTGATTCTCCTGCTCTTTCAATTCGCGTGCGGTCGAAACGATGGTCTCGAGGTGGGAGGCGACAGCACCGCTGGAGAGTTGAGACAGTGCCAATTCAGTTCCCTGGTTCAAAGATTCCGCCTTGCCCGCCAGATAGAGCATCGCACCGCTTGTCGCAGCGATGGCCTCTCGTTGGGCTGGCGCACCCTTTCCGGCGAAGATCTCAGAGATCAGACGCAGGTTTTCTTCTGCATCCCCACCGACCAACTCTGAGAGCGGAGCAGGGGTAATTCCCAGCTCCTCAGGGGTCAGGGTAAAGGAGGCAATGCCCTCTTGGGTGATCTCGCGGATCTCGGTGGGGCCATGGACAGCAAATTCGTCCGTACCGCTACCGTGAACCACCAGCGCATGCTTCAGGCCCAAAGACGCCAGGGCCTTCGCAACGACATCGAGGAGTTCAGGTTTACCGACACCCAGTACCTGGTAGGACAGTGGTGCAGGGTTGACCAGGGGGCCGATGAGATTGAAGATTGTCGGGTTCTTCAAAGCGCCGCGCACGGGTGCAACATAGCGCATCGCCGGGTGGTACTTCTGTGCGAATAAGAAGCAGAAACCGGTGCGTTCCAGGAGCGTCGCTGAAGAGGCGGGGGAGAGATCGAGGGGGATACCTGCAGCCTCAACAAGGTCTGCGGCTCCCGCCTTCGAGGAGACCGCTCGGTTACCATGCTTGGCAACCTTGAGTCCCATGGACGCCGCAACAAAAGCCGAGCCCGTCGAGATATTGATTGTCCCGACACCGTCACCTCCCGTTCCAACGACGTCAATGACGTCGGGGGCCGTTGTCGTGAAGTGTTGTGCTGCTGAGCGGAAAGCTTCCGCAGCACCCGCAATTTCACTGGGCTGTTCACCGCGCGCGTGAAGCGCTCCAAGGAAAGCTGCGATTTCAATTTCGCTGAGTTCCCCGCGTGACATCTCCTCGAAAACGGAACGTGCCTGTTCCTGGTCTAATACGTGACCGTTCAATGCGCGGCGCAGAAAGGACTCACTCATGTCAATTCCTTGAATTAGTAGCGGTGGATAGGGTTAGGTCAGTCAGCAGAGCACGCAAAAGAAGCGGCCCAGCCGGAGTTAGGATCGATTCTGGGTGGAATTGCAGACCGATACACGGTGCACTGCGGTGACGCGCAGCCATGACAATCCCATCACGGGTGTGTGCTAAGGAAACCAAAGCATCGGGAAGGCTACGCGTGCCCAGAGAATGGTAACGGGCGACGGAAATATATCCGTGCTCAGCATCATCACCGGGACGAGGTGCCTCTGCAATCGAGGAGAAAGCAGGATCTTCAACACCGGCCTCGGTAAGCTCAATGCGGTCGGTGCGCCCATGGGTTGCCCCTACTGGGCCGACGATGCCCCCACAGGCCTCGACCATTGCTTGGAAGCCCAGGCAAATCCCCAATGTTGGGATATTCTCGCGGAGGGCCACCTCAAGGATCTCCATCATGTTTCCTGCGCCTCGGGGGTGCCCTGGACCGGGGGAAAGAATCAATAGTGGGCGTTCTCCCGCGGCACGCTCGGCTTCGGTCGGAACAAGTGCCTTGAGAAGCGTTGCTGTCGGGGTCGTGTTGCGGAAGACCTGCACTGCGGCCTCGCGGGCGGTTAAATCCACCAAGTTATAGACGAAAGAATCGCGGTTATCCAGGAAAATCACGCGCATCTTAGAACTCGCTTTCTTCCGCATTCGAGGAAATGGCCAGGGGGCGACCGGTTGAGGCGGCCAATGCGCGCAAAACAGCGCTTGCCTTGTGGACGGTTTCTTCAGCCTCGCGAGCGGGGACTGAGTCTGCAACAACTCCTGCCCCTGCCTGGACGATCGCTTGCCCGTCCTTGACGAAGGCTGAACGGATAACGATGCAGGTATCGAGCTCGCCGTCGCCTCGGAGGTAACCAACAGCACCGCCGTATGAACCGCGACGCTGACCTTCGTAGTTGCGGATGAGCTCTGCCGCGCGAAGCTTTGGAGCCCCCGTCAGTGTTCCCATGGTCATCGACGCGCGGAAAGCGTCCAAGGGGTGCAAATCTTCTGCCAGGGTGCCGCTGACCTCAGATACCAGGTGCATGACTCGGGAATAGCGGTCTACGCGCAAGAGCTGTTCAACGCGACGGGTTCCTCGCTGTGAAACGCGTGCGACATCGTTGCGTGCCAAGTCGACGAGCATCACGTGCTCGGCAACTTCCTTTGCGTCCGAACGCAATTCAAGCTCCAAGCGGATATCAAACTCGTGATCGATACTGCCGTCGGGGGCGAATCCTCGAGGGCGAGTACCAGCAATCGGGCGAATTGCAACCGTTCCGTCCTTTGCTGAATGCAGCAGCGAGGATTCCGGAGATGCGCCGAAAAGCTCGAAGTCGTCCGCGCCGATATAGAACATGTATGGACTTGGATTCTCATCTCGCAAAAAGCGGTAGCTTCTCAGCGCATTCGGGCAATCCGCAATAAAACCGCGCGAGGGAACGACCTGGTAGATATCGCCAGCGGCGATGTGCTCTTGCATGGTCGTCACCAGAGCCTCGAAGTCATCATCAGAGATGGTTGGGCGTGCAATAAGAGGCTGCGATGTGGGATCGATTTTCATTTCCGAGGCCGTGGAAGTCTCGGCCGAGAGCGGAGCTTGGTCGATTGCCTGGGCAAGTGCATCGATTTTCTGTTCAAGAGACTCACGGTCAAGTGAGGCTCCGACAAGGTTTGCGCTTTGCGAAGGATGGTCAACCACCAAGATGATTCGTGCAAGGAAGAACAAGTAATCAGGGCAAGAATTAAATCCCTGGTCGACATCGGGTAGGGATTCGTATGTTGCGAGGTAATCGAAAGAAACGGTTCCGGCGACCAAAGGCAGGTGCGGGTGATCGACGGGAGTGTCGGTGAGAACTCGCAAGGGCTCCATGGTTGCGCGCTCTTTCAAGCGAGTCTCCTCATCGGCCTCGTCTTCACGGAGTGAGGGAAGCTCGAAGAGAGCATGCGTGTCCTTCCGCTCGCGTAGAGCATTCGGGAGAGCCTCGCAGACCTGATTCAGTGCGCTTTGCCCATCAACCGGGTTGGTCGAGGTGACGCGTACGTAGTCTCCATCGCATTGAATCGACGCTGAAGTATCAAGAACTGCAATGGTGGTGAGGTGCTGCTTAGAAGCGATATCGGCGCTATCCAAAAGAACGACTCGTGTTGGGTGGCCCGAGGCCGATTGGGGGACCAGCCCCTTTTCGCACAGGTAAGCCAAAAGCTTGCCGCCGTCTGGGTGGTAGCGCACCTCGCGCGAGATCACGTGGGGTGTGTCTGCGTGTGTCATTGTGTTCCTATCCCTTGCCCTCGGCGGGCCAGTGCAACGAAAAAGGCCCGCCACATGAGCGAGCCTTGATCATTTCCAGGTACGTCAAAGGAGGCCCGCCCTTAGGGGAGCCACCACCACATCTGCGATGCTGAAGTACCAAACATGTTTTTCATACTAGTGCGGGGTGCTCGGGGGCGCCAACGCTACCAGTAAGTGAGACGTGCGAAGTCACTCGGATAGGGGGATCAGAAAGAGTGACGCCCGCAGATCACGAGGAAGAGATCTACGGACGTCAGAAGAAGAATTGAAGATGCGGCCTGGTTCAGCGTCGTTTGACTGCAGCAAGAAGGCCATCACCAACGGGGAGCATCGCGGGGATGAACTCCTCAGAAGACCCCAGGACCTTTGCAATCTCGCGCATCATGACGGTTTGCTCATCGCGCTGCGCGGGATCGGCAACCTGGTCATGCCAGAGAGCATGAACAATCACGATCAGTCCACCGGGACGCAGGACACGGAGCGCGTGATCCAAATAATCGGGGATTTCAGCGTTGGGTGCATCAATCACCATCATGTCGTAACCGCGGGCAGCCATACGGGGCAGGACGTCCAGCGCGCGACCGGCAATGAGGCGGGTGCGCTGGGAAGCAATCCCAGCTGCCGCAAAGGCGCGGCGCGCGTGCTTGTGGAATTCAACCTCTTGATCGATAGTGGTCAAAACTCCATCCGGAGACATGCCTTGGAGCAGCCAGAGACCGGAAACACCGGCACCCGTACCAATCTCCAGAACTGCTTTTGCACCACAGGTTGCAGCCAGAAGACGAAGGGCGGCACCAACTCCGGTTGAGACAGGATCAGCACCCAAATCGGTGGCGGCCTCGCGAGCTTGCGCAAGAAGCTCGTTTTCTTCGACGAATTCTTCTGCGAAAACCCAACTCAAGGCTTTATCTGACGCCATCTTTTCCTCCGCACTCGTGTACCTATGTCTCATAGGTTACGCACAACCCATGTCAACTTGATGACTACGCGCCATTGTGGCGGCGATTCTTTGAATTAAATGGTTTTGTTCAGGGGAGCGACGCCCAGTGGGCGTCCCGCAAGTCCGCGCGAGGCGTGAGCCAGCTTGCCTGCGAGCTCTTGGAGGACCTGCGCAGCGGGACCTTCGTGTGTTGAAACGGGATCGCCAGCATCTCCGCCTTCGCGCAGTGAAATGTCCAGCGGAACCTGTCCCAGAAGCGGAACCGAATAGCCCAGCTGAGCGCTCAAGCGATCGGATACGGACTGACCGCCACCGTGACCGAAGATCTCCAACTTGGAGCCGTCGGGCTGGGGGAGGTAGGACATGTTCTCAATGACACCGATGACCTTTTGATCAGTCTGAGTTGCGATAGAACCGGCGCGCTCAGCGACCTCGGCTGCAGCAATCTGCGGGGTTGTCACAACAAGAATTTCAGCATTGGGCAGGAGCTGCGCGATCGAGATTGCAACATCGCCGGTGCCGGGAGGCATATCGATGAGCAGAACATCTAGGTCGCCCCAGAAAACATCTGCAAGGAATTGCTGAAGTGCACGGTGCAGCATTGGGCCACGCCAAATGACAGGCTGACCATCGGGAACGAACATGCCAATCGAAACGACCTTGACACCTTCGGCTCCCAAAGGCGGAATAATCATTCCGTCAATGACCTGAGGATCGTGGCTCACTCCCAGCATTCGAGGAATTGAGAAACCGTAGATGTCGGCATCCATCACGCCAACCTTGAGGCCTTGACGAGCCAGCGCGGCAGCAAGGTTTGCGGTCATTGAGGACTTGCCGACGCCGCCCTTTCCTGAGGTGACGGCAATGACGCGCGTCAGAGAATCGGGGCGTGCAAAGAGAATTTCGCGTTCGGGGCGACCGCCGTTGAGCTTCTCGCGAAGAGCCTTTTTCTGCTCATCGTTCATCACGTCCATGGTGACCTTGACATCCGTCACACCATCCAGGGCGCTGAGGGTCTTATTGACGTCCTCTGAGATCGTTGTTCGCAGAGGGCACCCCGCTGTTGTCAGCAAGATCGTCACCGAAACCGTTGAACCATCGATATTGATGGAATCGACCATATTGAGGTCGGTAATCGGACGACGAATTTCGGGGTCGATAACAGTCGACAGGGCATCAAGAACGTTCTGCGAGGTCAAAGTCATGGTGTCAATCCTATGGCCCAGCAACGGTTTGCGCAGACTGGTTTAGCTGTCGGCGTGAAGCGGAGTAGATAGATCCGCAGGATCTTCTGCTTGATCCGTAGTTCCCTGTGCGCTCAGCTGTGCAAATCGTTCGTCGCGCTCTTCAAGTTCCTCGCGCAAGTCGTTGAGCATGTCGCGAAGTTCCGAGCGGACGAAGTCACGTGTCGCGACGTCTTGCAGCGCAATACGAAGACCAGCAATCTCGCGGGTCAAGTACTCGGTATCGGCAAGATTACGTTCCGCCCGCTGGCGGTCTTGTTCTGCTTGGACGCGGTCACGATCATCTTGGCGATTCTGTGCAAGAAGGATCAGGGGTGCCGAATATGAAGCCTGGGTTGAGAAGGCGAGGTTCAGCAAAATAAAGGGGTAGGGATCCCACGCGTACTTCTCTGAGACCTTGTAAAGAAGGACGTTGGCGACAATCCACGAGACGACGAAAATCGTCATGTAGAGGATGAACTTCGGGCTGCCCATGAACCGGGCCGTCGCCTCGGCGAAGCGCCCGAAGCCGTCGGAGCGGGAGGCGCGCGCCGGGCGGAGCCAGGGCAGCCACCGC
>CALHID010000258.1 GCA_938030835.1 uncultured Actinomyces sp.
CCATAGAGCCGCCATAAACCGCCATGTCGCCGAGGTGGAACTTACCCCACTGTGCCAGCTCTCGAACAACTTGATCGGGGCTTGGGCGCACATGAGCGTCGGGATGCAGAGCCATGCGCATGAGCGAAGCAACTCGCGGATCAAGTCCTCGCGTATCAGGTTCACCTTTAAGGACTCGGTCCAAAATCCCTTCTGTTGCGCCTTCTCCGTAGGGTGGGCGCCCGGTGAGCGCAGTCAGCAGAGTTGCCGTCCAGCCCCACCAGTCCGTAGCCGCCGAGGCCCGCCCTCCCCTGAGCAATTCGGGTGCGGTATAGCCCGCGGTACCGGAAACGAGGCCGGTTTGGGTGAGCCGAGCCTCGTCCTGTCCCATCGCGATACCGAAGTCAATGAGTACGGGACCCCGGGGTGAACAAATGACATTGGAGGCTTTGACGTCGCGATGAATAATACGGCGTGCATGAACATCTTCAAGAGTTTGAGCAAGAGCGCCGCCGATCGCGGCAACACCACCGATGTTCAGTGCCCCTCTGGCAAGAAGTTCGGACAGAGTCGGGCCAGGGATGTACTCACTAACAACGAAGGGCTGGGTGGCATCGATCTCAATATCTAAGATGTGCGCAACCCCTCCACCGCGAATCGAGTTAACCGTCCGAGCTTCACGTAAGAGGCGCTCACGATAGCCCTCATCGGCAGCCAGGGCGGGGTGAAGAATTTTTAAGGCAACACGTTCTCCCGCCTCGTCACAGGCAAGCCACACGGTGGCAGCGCCTCCCGCGCCCAGGCGCTTGAGAAGGCGGTACCCACCAATCATGTCTTGCTCACGCATCACCCCAAGCCTAGCGAATGGTTGACGAATTTCAGGCCTCACGTGCACTGTCGACAACAAATGGGGCTGGAATTTGTACGACAAGCGGTGCTATGGTGAGCGAGTGCGAACTTCACATCTGATGTGGGGCAAGCGCGGCGGCAGTGAAGACGCTGTCGTCTGGTCTCTACAAAGGATCGTCCGGCACGTACCGCCGGTGGAGGTTCAATATGGCAACTGTAACTTTTGACAAGGCGACCCGCATCTATCCCGGGTCTGACAAGCCAGCAGTCGATCAGCTCGATCTTGAGATCCAGGATGGCGAATTCCTGGTTCTCGTCGGTCCTTCCGGTTGTGGCAAGTCCACCTCCCTGCGAATGCTCGCAGGTCTTGAAGACGTGAACTCCGGCCGTATCTTCATTGGCGATAAGGACGTCACCGACGTACAGCCGAAGAACCGCGACATCGCAATGGTCTTCCAGAACTACGCTCTGTACCCGCACATGACTGTTCGCGAGAACATGGGCTTCGCACTGAAGATCGCAGGCACCCCCAAGGCTGAGATTGCTCAGCGCGTTGAGGAAGCAGCACGCATCCTCGACCTGGAGCCCTACTTGGATCGTAAGCCGAAGGCGCTCTCCGGTGGTCAGCGTCAGCGTGTGGCAATGGGCCGTGCAATTGTCCGTAAGCCTCAGGTCTTCCTCATGGATGAGCCTCTGTCCAACTTGGACGCCAAGCTGCGTGTCCAGACCCGTACCCAGATTGCTTCGCTACAGCGCGAGCTGGGCGTCACCACCGTGTACGTGACGCACGACCAGACCGAAGCTCTGACCATGGGTGACCGCATTGCGGTTCTGAACAACGGTCTGCTCCAGCAGGTTGGAACTCCTCAGGAAATGTACGAGCACCCGGCCAACGAATTCGTTGCAGGCTTCATCGGCTCCCCCGCCATGAACCTGGGCAAGTTCAAGGTCGAGGGCAACGTTGCAAAGCTCGGCACCGCAGAGGTTCCGCTGTCGCAGGCAACCCTGGATGCCATGGTTCCCGAGGACGAAGGCAAGATCACGATCGGCTTCCGTCCCGAGGGCCTCGAGGTTGTTTCTGAAGACACCGAGAACACCATTCCGATCGAAGTTGAATTCGTTGAGGAACTGGGTTCGGACGCCTACATCTACGGTCACCTTGCAGGTGCAGACTCCGGCCACGGCCTGGGTTCGGGCAGCGAAGGAAAGGGCGAGCAGCTGATCGTCCGCGTTCCTCCGCGCACTGCTCCGAAGCCCGGCGGCGTGATCCACACTCGCATCAAGGCTGGACAGCAGCACAACTTCTCTGCATCCACCGGCGATCGTCTGCCCGAGTGATCAAGAGTTTCTGATCATTCAAAAGGCTCACACGGGGCTCGTAACCACACGGTTGCGGGCCCCGTGCCCTATCGTGCAATGAATGAGACAATAGAGCCATGCCCATTCCCTCAACACTTGAGATCACGGCAGCAACGGTTGATCCGGCACTGCTGGATTTACCTTGGGATCTTCCCCTTGAAGACTGGCCCAAGGAAATCCTTGCCGCACTTCCCCGCGGCATTTCACGCCACGTCGTTCGCTTCGTCAATCTTTCCGACAGGGTGATCGCAGTTAAAGAGATCGGGGAAAGCGTCGCGTACAAAGAGTACGAACTCCTTCGCGACCTCTCACGAATGGGAGCTCCCTCGGTTATCCCCACAGCAGTTGTCAGCGGCCGGCGAGATGCCTTTGGCGAGGAACTCGCAGCCGTATTAGTAACCGAACACCTGCAGTTCTCCCTTCCCTACCGCGCAGTCTTCTCGCAGCACATGACGCCAGACACCGCGGGACGCTTAATTGATGCTTTGGCCGTCCTTCTTGTTCGGCTCCATCTTCTGGGCTTCTATTGGGGCGATGTTTCACTGTCGAACACCTTGTTCAGGCGCGATGCCGGGTCATTTTCTGCCTACCTCGTCGACGCAGAAACCGGTGAAATCCATCCTTCTCTGACCGAAGGGCAGCGCCTGTACGACGTCGATCTTGCGCGCACCAACATCATCGGTGAACTCATGGATCTGCAGGCGGGATCTTTCTTCCCCAGCGAAGAAGACCCCATCGAAGTCGGCGACCGCATTCGTTCCCGCTACCTTGAGCTCTGGGATGAACTCACGGGTCCTGAGGTCATCGAAACCAACCAGAAATGGCGTGTTGCTCAGCGTATCCGCCGACTCAATGATCTGGGCTTCGAGGTCGGAGAACTTCAGATGTCCTCGGATCTTAATGGCACCCACATGATCATCACCCCGAAGGTCGTCGACGCCGGCCACCATCACCGAAAGCTCATGCGCTTGACCGGCATGGATGTCGGCGAAAATCAGGCACAGCGAATGCTCAATGACATCGAGACCTACCGTGCAATGACCGGGAAGAACAAGATCCCCCTGGAAATCGTTGCTCACGAGTGGATGAACGAAGTCTTCGAACCCGTCATCAGCGCTGTTCCCGCCGAACTTGCTGCGAAGCTTGAACCCGCACAGATTTTCCACGAATTCCTTGAGCACCGCTGGTATTTGGCCGAAGAGGCCGGACGCGACATCCCCCAAGATGAGGCGATCGAGTCCTACGTGAAGAGCATTCTTCCGACCAAGCGTGACGAAGCGATGCTGCTGGATCCGGCGCTGATGGCCCAACCTGAGGAAGGCACGGCCTCGGAGATGGAAACGCTCACTGAAGAAGAGGGCTTCAGCCGCCAAGAAGAGCGCGCGGGAATTGACGGAATGCACGGGAAAGCTGACGAGACCGAAGAGAATTCGGGTCGCCCAAAGATGCAATTCGTCCCGGGGATTGGCTTAATTCCCGTCGACGATTACTTCTAGACCCTTATATGGCCTCGGCACGTGTTGTGAAGAAATGAAGGATACACAATGAGCGAATTCCCAAAGATTATTGCCCATCGCGGCGCATCGACCCTAGCACCCGAGAATACGATCGCAGCCTTCGCGAAGGCCTCGGAAATTGGTGCACGTTGGTGCGAATGCGATGTGGGCGTCATGGCTGATGGGACGCTGTTGGTGATCCACGACGAAACGGTCGACCGCACAACGAATTCTTCAGGTTCTTGGGATTCCTGGGGCTACGGGGAACTGCGCCGACTTGATGCGGGCGCATGGTTTTCTCCGACCTACCGTTTCGAACGCATTCCTGAGCTGGCCGATGTGGTGTCTTTTGCGAATGCGACGCAGACATCCTTCAATATTGAGCTGAAGCCTCGAGCCGCGGGGAAGCGCCGCGATACATTGGTTGAAAACCTTGAGGTTGCACTGCAGTCCTTCAAAAATAAGAGTGGGCTGCTGATTTCTTCCTTCGACCACGAGCTGCTCGGCGCAATCCGTAAAGCGATGCCCGAGCTTCCACTGGCCTGGCTGTGCCGTCGCGATGAGGTCACTAATGGTTCCTGGCGTCAGGCTGCCGATCTTGGATGCAGCGCCATCCATCCCGCTTGGGAAGGGCTGACCGAGGTTGAGGTGAGCGAGATGCTGAGCGCTGGCTTCGAAGTGAACGCCTGGACCGTCAATTCTCTTGAGGATGCACGCACAGCCGCGAAATGGGGAGTCAGCGGGATCTTTACCGACCGCGTACAAGATTTTCCCGCCGAGGCCCTGGCTCGCGCTTAAGAGTGCTGAATCACCCACGCCCACATGGCGATTGCCGCGGCGTGGCCCACGTTCATTGAGCGAGTCGAACCGCGCTGCGTGATGTGGAGAATCTCGCCGCACTGAGCGCGCATTTCTTCGCTCAAACCACTGGATTCTTCCCCAAATATCAGGCATGCCTGAGCGGGAAGCTGGTGACCTTCCAGCGGAATTGAACCCGGCACATTGTCAATGCCAACCAGCGACAATCCTCTTTCGCGAACCGAATCAGCGAATTCCGTGACATCGCTGTGATGGACGACATCTAGGTATCGATCCGTGACCATCGCGCCACGCCGATTCCACCGTCGCCTTCCAACGATATGTACGCGGCTGACTCCCAGAGCATTCGCGCTTCGAACGATTGAGCCGATATTGAAATCGTGTCCTAAATTCTCGATGGCGATCTCAAAGGGAAGTGCGTGGGCAGCGATATCAGCGATAATCGCCTCCATTTTCCAATAACGGTAGCGGTCCTCGACATTGCGTCGATCGCCATCGGCAAGGAGCTGGGGATCGTAGACATCATCGCTCGGCCAGTTCTCGGGGCCGCCAGGCCAGGGGCCAACGCCCACTTCTGGCTGAGAGTTTGCGTCCATCATCGCCTTCTTCCTACCGAATGAACCCGCAAACAGATACATTAGATGCATGACGAATTCACTTTCCACCGCACTGTCGGATATGCCCCCAATTAGCGCATGGCTGTCAGATATGGACGGCGTTCTTGTAAAAGAGAATCGCGCTCTTCCCGGTGCTCAGGACTTCATCTCGGCGTTGGAAGAAAATGGGATCCCTTTCCTGGTTCTCACGAACAATTCGATCTTCACGAACCGTGACCTTTCTGCTCGGCTTGCGAACTCGGGCCTGAAGGTCCCCGAGGAACACATTTGGACCTCTGCTAATGCGACTGCTGCCTTCCTCTCCCAGCAGTCGCCCAATTCGACGGCTTATGTCATTGGCGAGGCCGGACTGACGACGGCCCTCCACACCGCGGGCTACGTCATGACCGACCAGGACCCCGAATACGTCGTTCTTGGAGAGACCCGCTTCTATGACTTTTACGCGCTCACCACTGCAATTCGTCTGATCGAGCGCGGTGCGAAGTTCATTGCAACCAACCCGGATGTCTCAGGCCCTTCCGATGAAGGAACCCTACCCGCAGCAGGTTCCATCGCAGCAATGATCCAAGCAGCGACCGGCAAGGCTCCCTACTTTGTCGGTAAGCCAAACCCCGTCATGATTCGCGCCGGCCTCAACAAGATCGGTGCACACTCCGAACAAGCTGCAATGGTTGGCGACCGCATGGATACGGATGTCCGCGCAGGTGTCGAGGCCGGCATGAGGACCTTCTTGGTGCTCTCGGGTTCGACGCACTCAGATGACGTGGCGAACTTCCCCTACCGTCCCTTCCGTATCTACAACGGAATTGGTGACCTGATCCGTTACGTCCAGCCCGCATCCAACTGAATGGGAACAATGATCACTCACGATCCTCAGCTCCTTGCCCTGCGCGCTCTCACTGCACCACTACTAGGCACCGAAGAACCACTTGCGCACCTCAATGAGATTTCTTTGAGTGCTCGAGGTGCGGCTGTTTGCGGTCATGTCCTCATTGATCTACTCGAGGAAAATGACCTCGCAATCGGTGACTACGAAGTGGTGATCGCACCCGAAGGTGACGGCGCACTTGCTGCCGCGATGATTCACGCGGCGGGAGGGCGAGGGCTGGATCTGGATGCCGCACTTCTCCAGCCGACTCAGGCGACGGCCTCGGACGCGTCTTTTACCGGCGCGCCCATCCACGGGCGTCCGGCGGTCCTTCTGGCGAACTCTTCTTTGGTCGACACCGGTGCGCTTCATGAAGCTGCGGAAGGCGCGGGCGCCACGGTGGTCGGTGTTGTTTCCCTCCTCCCCGACCCTTCGACGCAGGATTTCGCACGCGAATCCGGACTCACCTACTGCGCGCCATCGCTTGCTGATTAATCACCAAAACGGTCATCATCGCGTGATGTATGACATATAATTATGCGTACTCATTCCGTGAAGACAACGAGGTCTGCCCATGGTACGCCGCAACCGCAGTACTGCATCTGTATCTATTAACCCGCGCTCCGCGCAGAACATGTCGACCCGACCAGCCGATTTTTCTGCGACCAAGCAACGACTGAGCCCCTTCAAGGTGTTTGGAGCTGTGGGCGCACTGATATCGATCATCACCTGTCTGCTCATCCAGCTGCCGGGCCTCGATGCCTCGGGAACCCGAATGTTTGGGATCTTCTTAGCGGCAATTCTCCTGTGGGTCACCGAGGCCGTCCCCCTTGCGGGCACCGCGGTCCTGGTGATTTTCCTCGAGGTCCTCTTCATCTCTGACCACGCCCTTTTGAGCATCCCCGAGAAAGCCCCCGCCTACACAAAGTTCTTCGGAGCTCTGGCCAACCCAGTCATCATCCTCTTCTTGGGCGGATTCATGGTTGCCGACGGAGCTGCGAAGTATAAGGTCGACCGTGCGCTCTCCGCAGTGCTGCTGAAACCATTCATTGGCAAGCCGCGACTGACCGTCATGGGCGTCATGCTCATTACCGCAATCATGAGCATGTTCATGTCAAACACCGCAACGACGGCGACCATGTTCGCTGTCATGATGCCGGTCATCATGGCTCTTCCCGAAGGTAAAGCGCGAACGGGCATCGCCTTATCGATCCCGGTTGCTGCGAATGTTGGCGGCATGGGAACACCTGTCGGCACTCCCCCGAACGCCATCGCCTTGGGCGCCCTGGAAAACGCGGGCATCAAGGTGACCTTCTTCCAGTGGATGCTGGCAGCTGTCCCGCTCATGCTGGTTCTTCTGGCTTTGTCATGGGCATTTATCGCGTGGCGCTACATCCCTTCAAATGCAAAGTTTGACATTGACACCTCTGCGCGATTCGAGAAGTCAAAGAGTGCCATCATCTTCTATGCGGTCGCAGGCCTGACGATCCTTCTGTGGATGACCGAATCCCTGCACCACATCTCCTCCAATATTGTTGGATTCCTTCCCGTCGTCATTCTGCTCATGACAAAGGTGATGAGCGGTGATGACCTGCGTGCATTGGATTGGCCTGTCCTGTGGCTAGTTGCCGGAGGTATCGCTCTCGGTTCCGGTGTTAGCGCGACCGGCTTGGACAAGTGGATGCTCGGTTCAATCAAGTGGGCCTCAATCCCCGGTGCACTGCTGATTC
>CALHID010000259.1 GCA_938030835.1 uncultured Actinomyces sp.
CCCCCTACCACAACACCTGGGACTAACCCCAGCAACACGAAATGTCCTATAACCCCAAATGTGTGTGCGGTGTGACACTATGTGTCTATGGTTACTTCCTCAGAAAACATTCCGAGTATCCGCTACCGTGTCGGCATCGACGTCGGCCTGAAATCTATTGGCTTCTGCGCGGTCGAGGTCGACCGCAACGATCAGCCTGTGAAGCTGCTGAATTCAATGGTTTTCATTCACGACGCTGGCGTCGATCCGAATGAGAACAAGGCAGCGAAGAGCCGAAAGTTGACGGCCGGTGTCGCCCGTCGAACGAGGCGCCTGTATCGCACGCGACACCAGCGCCTGGTGAATTTGGATCGAGTTCTCTCCAAGGAATTCGGATGGCCGCTGCCTGACCTGACGGCTTTCAAGGATCCGCGCGAGCCCTGGCATGTGCGCTCGCGGCTGCTTGAGGGGTATATCGCCGACAACGATGAGAGAAAGGCAGCGTTGTCGATCGCACTGCGGCACATGGCTCGCCACCGCGGCTGGCGCAATCCCTACGCCAAGGTGGAGACGCTCCTGCAGCCCGCTGAGCCGAGTGACTTCCTGAAGGGGCTCAACGAGCGCATCAGTGCATCCCTCGGTAGGAGCTTCCCGGCTGACGCGACCCCCGGTCAGCTCGTGGATGCGTACCTCGCTCACCCCGACTACGTGAAGGCTCCTGGCACGCCCAAGCTGCGCGGACCTCAGGGCATTCTCGCCGGCAAGCTCCATCAGAGTGACAATGCGGAGGAAATCCGACGGATCTGCGAGGTGCAGCAGATTGATCCTGCGGACCGTGATCGGCTTGTTCGAGCCGTCTTCCAGGCGAAATCCCCCGCGGGGAGTGCGAAGGAGCGCGGACTCGTGGGACATGACGAGCTGCCGGGGCAGGGTAAGCACGTGCGTGCGGAGAAGGCACACCCTGCATCCCAGAAGTTCCGCATCGTGAGTGTGCTGGCGAACCTGCGTATTCGCGAGGGGCGTGCGGAGCGTCCGCTGACTCCGGAGGAGTTGCAGGGGCTGACTGATTTCCTGCTCATTGCTGGCCTCAAACAGGAGGTTACCTGGCAGGACCTGGCTGATAACCTCGGTATCGAGCGTTCGGATCTGCGAGGTACCGCGAAGGCCTCGTTCGATGGGTCGCCCGTCCTACGCACCCCTCCGACTGACGTCACCACTGAGAAGATTCTGGCCTGTAAGGTCAAGTGGCTCAAGGAGTGGTGGAAGGAAGCTGATGATGAGCAGCGCGGCTACTTTGTGGATGCCTTCTCGAACTCCGGTGGTTCCGAAGATAGTGGTGACGTGAATGATGAGGTCGCAGAGCTGCTCGAGCAGGCGACAGAGGACGACCAACTCGAGTTCGAGAAGATCTCACTGCCGCAGGGGCGAGCGGCATACTCGCTGGATAGCCTTCGTCGCTTGACGGACAGGATGCTTCGCGACGGTGTTGATCTGCACACTGCGCGTCGTCTCGAATTCAATGTTGGGGATGACTGGAAGCCCGCTGTGGAGCCGATCGGGGCTCCGACGGGTAACCCCGCAGTCGATCGCGTGCTCAAGCAGGTGAGCCGATGGCTGCACGCGGCGACCGAGCGCTGGGGCGAACCGACGGTCATCAACATTGAGCATGCGCGTGACGGCCTGGGGTCGGAACGCGTGGCCCGTGAGCTCATGCGAGAAAACGATAGACGACGCAGTGCAAATGCTGCGGCTGTTGCCAAAATGGCGGCACAGCTGAAACTTTCCGGAAAGGTGCGTCGTTCCGATCAGGTCCGCTACTTCGCGCTGCAAAGGCAAAACTGTCAGTGCCTCTACTGCGGTACCGACATTACGTTTATGACGGCGGAAATGGATCACATCGTTCCTCGTGCGGACGGCTCCTCGACGAATGACCGTTCCAATCTGGCTGCTGTGTGTCGTACGTGTAACCACAAGAAGGGGGCTATTCCCTTTGCTGCGTGGGCGTCGTCCGACCAGGCGAACGCGGGCGTCTCCCTGAAGGGTGCTCTTGAACGTGTGAAGATGTGGCAGCGTGACAACGGTATGTCGCCTAAGCAGTTCAAGCAGCTGCAGCGTGAGGTGTCGGCTCGTCTCAAGTCCCGTAAGCCGGACGAAGAGTTCGATGGTCGCTCGATGGAATCCGTCGCATGGATGGCTGTTGAACTGAGGACTCGTATCGAGGGCTTCTACCGCACGC
>CALHID010000260.1 GCA_938030835.1 uncultured Actinomyces sp.
CGCGCGTGGCCTCGGCAAGAGCTGCAACATATTCCAACACTGCGCGCTCGGTGTGCGTCTGCGCGGCGAGTTCAGAAAGGCGAACCACCTGTCCGCTCTCAAGAAGCGGCTTGAGGCGCTTGGAACGGTCGGGGGCTGCGGAGCCATCAAGGATTTCAGCCATTGCCGCGCGCGAGGGGTAGCCGACCGAGGCCTTCATCAAGAAGCGGTCGAGCTGCGCTTCGGGCAGCGGGTAGGTTCCAGCTTGTTCCACCGGGTTCTGCGTTGCAATAACCATGAAGGGACGAGGCGCGGCATGGGTGACGCCATCAACCGTCACCTGCGCTTCTTCCATGACCTCAAGAAGAGCCGACTGGGTCTTCGGCGACGCACGGTTGATCTCATCGGCAAGAACGATCGAGGCGAAGATCGGACCAGAACGGAAGTGCCACTCGTTGTTCTTCTGGTCGTAGACATTCACGCCCGTAATATCAGCAGGGAGCATATCGGGGGTGAACTGAATACGAGAGTGCGTGCCAGCAATTGTTGCTGCGATCGCGCGGGCGAGTGCGGTCTTTCCCGTACCGGGAGCATCTTCAAGAAGAAGGTGTCCCCCGGCGAACATAGTCGTCAGAGCCAGGCGAATCACCGGTTCTTTGTCCAGCAGCGCCTGGGAGATACCGCCGACCAAACCGGCGAAGGTTTCGGCGAAACGCTGGGCATCTTGCGAGCTAAGCGCCATGGGAGGGACTCCATTCATCTGTCGGTAGTAAGTGTTCAGTTCTGAAGCGAATATTTTGGATGAGCTGAGGTCTTTGGGCGGTGAGCCCGAAGCTCTCATCGTACGTCGGGGATCCGGTTGCGTGACGTGGGCGAATCATCATTTACCGTCCCACCGAACAGTTAATTCGATGCAGCAAAATGGGGAGGTTACCCGAGTTGGCCTTACTCAGTCGCACACCGGTTTCTACAGAGGCCCCTGCCGAACCACGAGGTGTGAAGGTCCAATTGGACTGCGAGAAATCATCCCACATCGTGCACTTCATGGGGAGCGCATCGCTGGCCCAGGTCGAGGGAAGCGTCAGATAAACCATCTGGCACTCGTTGACATCCGCGCCACGCGCGTTTGCACTTGTGCACTGGCTTGTCGTGCCGCCGAAACCACCGATCACGTTGATCTTCGCAGTGTCGGTTCCGGTTCCAGCCAAGTTACCCCACGTCGTTCCAAGCGAGTTACGGGCACCCACACCGACCTCAATTGCCGAACCAGCGGATGCGGTAATTGTTGTGCTGCCATTGAGAACTGCTCCCTGAGGAACTTCTGTCTCAACGCCACCGACCCTTTGCCAGACCAAAACTTGATCGGGTGCAAGATATCCAGCTGGCGGGTTCGCATTCCAACTCACTGTCACGCTTCCTTCGTGAACCGCGACTGTGAAGCTCGGCTTCGTGGGGGCAGAAAGCGCCTTCGCGGTCACAGGAACCGCGCCACCAGCCACCTCTTGACCATTGATGTTGCCAACTTGGCGAATGAAGATCTGGACATCTCCATCGGAACCAATATTGATGATTTCACCGCTGGTCACGGAGTTCCAAGGGCCTCCAGCGCTGTGTGACCACTCGAGGTGGAGGTTACGGCTATTGAAGCCCTGTCCAGGATTGACGGAGAGGCCACTGACCTTCGTCATACCGTGGTTACCAGTCGGTGTCGAGGAGAAAGAACCCACATTCGGGTTGAGCGGCGAGGTGAAGACCTGGAAGGCGACATCTTCAGATTCTGAACTGTCGTTCTTCCAGTTGTACGCGCGAATCTTCACACGGTAGTTCTCACCCACGGGAAGATCGGTAACGTAGTCATTGCGATCCCCACCAACTTCACCAACGGTACGACCGTTGACATCAATGGTGTAGCGAGTAATTTCCGCGCCATTTGTACGCGGTGTTGTCCACGTGAAACGAACGCGTCCGGTATTGCCCTGTCCGCCAATGTTTTCGACGCGGATTCCATCGGTGCGATCCGGAGGACCGAAGGGTGTCACCTTCGCAGAGTTCTGCGAGGTCGGTGAAGGTTCTTCTGCACCGTTCTTCGCAGAGATTGCGACAGAGTAAGTCTGGCCATTACGCAATCCATCGACGCGCCATTCGGTAACGTCGCCTGGGACCTCAATCTGGCGTGCACCGCCGTTCTCGTACACGTAAAGCGTGTAGTTCTTGATCGCGGAACCCTGGTTGGTCGGAGGCGTCCATTTCACGACAATTGCACCGTTTTCGGGCTCAACTGTAGGTGCCAGGGGCGCTTCGGGACGCATATCGATCAGGACCTCGGGAGAAGCTGCCGAAGGATCTGAAGCACCGACCGCGTTATGCGCAACAACGGTGAAGGAGTGACGCAGACCGTTCTCAAGACCCCTGAGTTCACATGAGCCGGACTCGCAGGGGTAGCTACGACCCGTTGCGCGGTCCGTCGCAGTGAAACCGGTAATGGTTGCACCGTTATCAGCACCCGCCTGGAAGGTCACCAGCGCGGTGCCCGGGCCGGTCGCCGTTAGTGAGACATTCGTCGGAGCATCGGGGCGGTCACGGACCACCAAACGCACCTTGCCTTCAACGATACGGTCAGGGTCTCCCGTTGCATCCATCAGGCGATAGCGAACGGTCATCTGTCCACGGAAACCAACCGCAGGAGTGATATTAAGGTTCGTTCCCTGGGGGTCAACGGTTCCTTCACCGATCTGAATAGAAGCCCCAACAATGCGGATTGGTGTCTCAGGGAAGGGATTGATCGTGTAGCGCGTCAAATCAACGGCCTCGAGACCACCCGAACGCGCTGCTTCCAAAAGCGCATCCGAGACCTGAATCAGTGGTCGGGTAGATGCGACAACAGTGATCGGAATCTGACCGCTTACTGCACCCGCACCGTCATCAACGCTGACGGTTACCGAACCGACAGAACCCTTTGGACGGTCAACATCAGCTCGGACACGCAGGATATGTCCGTCGAGGCTGATTGCAACGCCTTCGGGAAGATTCGAAATGTCGTACTTAAAGCCCGCTGGGTCTGCACCTTCTGGATCTCGCACCATCTGCGCGAGGTCCACGGCAGTTGCTTCCTCTCCGGCAGCCACCCTAATCGCGGTAGGAATGAAGGAAACCGGCTGATTTTGCGTGGCTTCTACCTTCAGGGTCAGAGTCAAGGTCGCAGTAAGCGCTGAGTCATCGCCCGCAGCTCCATCAGAGACTTCGAAGGAGAAGGACGACTTCCCCGACCACTCTGAATTCACGTGGAAGCTCACATGCCTCTCATCGCTCAAGGTCATTCCCTGATCGATGCCGGCAGAAGGACGAAGTGTTGCGGCATTGGTGATACGCGGACTGCGTCCTTCGCGAACGATGACGTAGTCGGAAATATCGAGGGTGACGTCTTCACCGGCACGTACCTTAACGGGAACCTTCGTGGTATCGATTGTCGGCTGGTTGTGCTGAAGTCCAGGCACGGAAACAACTGCCGAGGAGCTCAAACCGTCGGCATCGGTAACCGTGTAGACGATCATCATGCGCTCTTCTTGAGGAGTGATGATCAAGTCAGAACCGTTCACTTCGACGCCTGCGGCCTTCGTGGACACACGCAGGTTGTTGACATCGCCATCCGGGTCTTCATCATTCGCCAAAACCGGGACCTTCACAGTGCCGCCCTTTGCTGGCAACTGCGAGGCCGCAACAACATCATCGCGCGCGATGGGAGCTTGGAGCAGCGCGTCATTTGCGACGTTGATTGTCAATGTTCCACGTGAAATACCACCGCGGTTATCGGTGACCTCATAGGACACCAGATAGGAACCATCCTGCGCGGGGGTCGTTAAAACAATGGAATTTCCACGAATTTCCGGCTTCAGTTCAGCGGTCGCAGTCTGAAGAGAACCGGGGACAATCGAGATTGGATCGCCGTCGGGATCAATATCGTTTTGGAGCACTGCGACACCCAGTTGCCTGTTCGGACGGGTCAGGACGGTATCTGGGACCGCCGTCGGAGGCTGGTTGACTGTTGCAGGCTGGGCAATGCCCACGCGTACACGTGCAGAAGCTTGCTTCCCCTGACGATCCTCAACGATGTAGGTAAAGACATCGGTACCCGTCGTATTGGGCGCCGGGGTGTATTGCAGCCAGTCCACGCCAAGCTCGACAGTGCCCTTGGTTGGGGATTGTTCAATACCAACCAAAGTCACTGAGTCACCATCGGGATCAATGCCGTTCAAAGGCACCGGAATACGGGTCGTTTCACCGCTCACAGCCCAGGCAGTCAGTGCCTTCGGCTGCGGCTGTGCATTGGTTCCGCTCTTGGGAAGAACCTCAAAAGTCACGGTCGAGGTGGCCATGTTCCCCGCACTGTCACGCACCGTGTAGGCAACATGCATGACACCTGGAGTATCCCCCGCCTCAAGACGGACCAAATTACCCGTCACAAAGGGGGTACCCACGGCCTCGTTCGGGGTGAATTGGAGGTTCTGGTCAACCTTCAGGGTCAAACCAGAAGGAGAACGATCGTTGGCAAGCACTGGAACCGAGGCGATATCGCCAACACGAACGCGCGTGCGATCTGGCTGCAACTCGGGAGGCTGCTTCGTGTCCTGTGCGCTGGTTGGAACGACGGTTACTCGTGCCTTAGCGGTATTCGTACCATTGGAGACGACGTAGTCGAAGGACACTGAGCTCTCGAGGCCGCCGGGGGCAGTAATGCGCAACAGATGGCGGTCGACCAGAGTCACTTCCAAGCCGAGATTTGCAGGAACTTCAATTCTTTGGACGACCAGCACGCCGCCAGCGGGATCTGAATCGTTATTCAGGGGCGCAACCAGTGCAGAGCCGCCTGCGGGCAGGACGGCGAGGTCATCCTCAGCGACGGGAACTGCCTGCTGATCGGCCTCGACAACATCAACGCGAATAACACCCAGAGCGGTTGAAGGACCGTCGGAAACGGTATAGGTGAATTGGTAGGAACCCGGAGCTTGGGCAACGAAATTTACCGTTCCCAGTTCAAGATCGGGTGTAATTTGGCTTCCCGCGGGCGCAACTGAAAGAGCAACCAGGGACAGGTTGTCTCCGTTGGGGTCAGTGTCATTTGCAAGAGGAGAAATTGTTGTCACTTCACCGGCACGCGCGACGTAGAAGTCTGCATTCGCTACGGGAGGCAAGTTGCCGGGGTTCTGAACATTAACGGTGAGGGTACCAGTAGTGCTCTGACGACCGTCTGAGACCTCAAGAGTGATTGTGTGCGCACCCACGCTGGCACCGAGATCTCGGATTTGAAGGGTTCCTTCCTCGCGGAATTGAAGTTCAATACCTTCTGGCGCATGAGCATTCGCCAAGAAGATTGGGTCGCCATCCGGGTCTTGCCAGTCAGTCAACACGTTGTACTCGATTTGAGCGCGGTTGCCCAGAGTGACACCGGGATCGCGGAGCTGCTTCGGACCAGAGTTCATGTCCCACGGGTGGACGGTCACATTCACGCGAGCAGTGGCAACCGCTTTACCGTCGGAAGCCTCATAAGTGAAGGACGTGCTACCGGTCTGATTATCGGGAACATCCGTAATTTGAAGAGCTCGTCCACCGCGGGTACGCGTGACCTTCCCAAACTGCGGGTCGGTGACTGGACGAGCGGTCAGGACGTCTCCATCCGCATCAGAATCATTGTTGAGGACCGGAAGCGTAGTGGTTCGACCGGGGCGAATACCGAAGTCGTCATCAACCGCATCGGGAGGAGTGTTCTGCTCTTTTCGCTCTGGGTCTGCAATCTGATCCGTGACCTGAGGAGAGTCCTCTTGCTTTTCCTTCTTTTCAAGCTGAGACTCGATCTGATCCCAGTCGTTCATCAAGACCATGTCGTGTTCGGGCATCCATACCGATCCCGAAGTGGTGTCATTGAGAACAATTCGAGTGCGGTTTGTTCTGAAAACAATTGATTGAGCTGACTTCAATGAGTCAACTGTCATCTGTTTGTTGAGGCTGGGATCAGTACAGTTTCGTACGTATGCGCCGGATTTTGACCATGCGGCGTAGGCACACCCCTTGTGGAAGACGGGGCGCGAAGGCGTACCCGATGCACCATCATTTGAAGCCGGAACCTTCGTGGCTGCTCCACCCTTGAGGGGGATGGAGATCAACTCGCGGTCTGTTGCGAGAAGCACGGAAGACGATTCGGGACCAGCTTCTTGCAGAGTGATGTTTCCACTGATGCCGTCATCGGCAAGGTTGCGAAGCTTTCCATCGGGAAGAACCAGAACACGATTTCGCTGATCCAAAGCAACAGGCTGCTCGCCCACTGCGGTCATCACCAATTCAGCGTTCCCGGAAAGACCCTCAACATCCTGAGATTTCAAGCGGTCCAATTGGCCTTCGCGGGTGACGGTAATACGACGGCCACCTTGGGCTGAAATCGCGAAAAGAGTGCCCTTCTGGGAAACGGCAACAGCTCCCTGTTCCATATCGCTTGCCAGCGCGCCCTCGTCGGTATAGGCAGTACCGGAAGGGCTGGCCACTTGAGCGAGCCAAACCTGGCCTTGGGAAGCATCCATGACAGCAAGTCGTGATCCACCCTGAACTACCTTCGCATTTTCGGGTAGCGAAGTCGCTGCGCCTACAGAAACCTGAGCAACATCAATGGGAGCAACCGAGTGACTTGTTTTATCCGTCAAGCTGACGTCATTACCCGATTGGCCGATATCAAATTCGGTTGTTTTTGTGCGCAGGGCACCGTCAAGGATCCGGGAATCATAGTTCAGGTGACCAACAAGTCGTTTCGAAGAGTTTGTCACCCAAATACCGCCATCATCGACATCGACTTCAGCGGTCGTGACACCCTGGTGAAGGATGGCAAGAGTCGAGATGGTAACGGTAAAAGCAGCAACCAACGCAGCCGGAAGACGGCGTCGATGAACGCGCGATGCGGATGCACCATGCTGCTGCTTCATATATTTTTCACCACTCTTGCTGATGGATAGGGGAATTTATTCTTCTATTTGGCATCTTTTAGTGTCCCACGAGGCGCCCTCATTTGAAGAACTCAAGTCAAACATCACATTAACTATTTTCACCTTTTCCGCAATATTTCGCGGAAAAAATCCTACAAATTACATTCATGTATGTACTGAATACCTCAGTTTGAATCGAACACAAACCGGGCGGGGCCTGCGCAACAATTTTTGCAGACCCCGCCCCGCCTCGTACAACACGTCACGGTGAACTCAAAGGAACCATCCAAGGAACCCCACCGCTATCGGTCTTACTGACCGTTGAAGGTGAACTCGCGTTCTGCCCCTTCTCCCTTCACGCCGACAGTGACAACCTGTCCCGGAAGGATATCGCCGAAGAGAATACGCTCGGAAAGCGCATCTTCGATATCGCGCTGAATCGCGCGACGCAGCGGACGAGCACCCAGAACCGGATCGAAACCGCGGTCCGCAAGCAGCTCGCGCGCTTCGTCGGTGATCTGAAGCTTCATATCCTGAGCCTCCATGCGCTTGGCAAGGTTGGCGATCATCAGATCCACGATCTGCTTGATCTGCTCCTTGTCGAGCGGCGGGAAGACAACGACCTCGTCCACACGGTTGAGGAACTCGGGGCGGAAGTGCTGCTTGAGCTCTTCGTTCACCTTGGCCTTCATGCGCGAGTAATCGTGAGTGATGTTCTCGCTGGACTGGAAGCCCGTGAGCACGCCCTTATTGATATCGCGCGTACCCAGGTTGGTGGTCATGATGATGACCGTGTTCTTGAAGTCAACCTTGCGGCCCTGCGAATCGGTCAGGCGGCCTTCTTCCAGAATCTGCAACAGGGAGTTGAAGATATCCGGGTGAGCCTTCTCGACCTCATCGAAGAGGACGACAGAGAAGGGACGACGACGGACCTTTTCGGTGAGCTCGCCGCCTTCGTCGTAACCGACGTAGCCGGGAGGAGCGCCGAAGAGACGCGAGGAGGTGTGCTTCTCAGAGAACTCGGACATATCGAGCTGGATCAGCGCATCCTCATCACCGAAGAGGAACTCGGCCAGAGCCTTCGCAAGCTCCGTCTTACCAACACCGGTCGGGCCGGCGAAGATGAAGGAGCCACCGGGACGGTTCGGATCCTTCAGACCCGAGCGCGTACGACGGATCGACTGGGCGAGAGCCTTGACGGCCTCGTCCTGACCGATGACGCGCTTGTGCAGCTCGTCTTCCATCTTGAGCAGCTTCGCGGACTCGGTCTGAGTCAGCTTGAAGACCGGAATACCCGTCGACATCGCCAAAACCTCGGCGATATCATCCTCGCCGACCTCGGCGATCGCCTCACGCGAGCCATCGCGCCAGCTGGATTCCTTCTGCTTGCGCTCTTCGGTCAGCTTCTGCTCCTCGTCACGAAGAGCAGCGGCCTTCTCAAAGTCCTGATCGTCGATCGCGGACTCCTTATTGCGCTTCACTTCGGCGATCTTCTCGTCGAGCTCACGCAACTCCGGCGGCGCGGTCATGCGGGAAATACGCAGGCGAGCACCGGCCTCGTCCATCAGGTCAATGGCCTTATCCGGAAGGAAACGGTCAGAGACATAGCGGTCGGCCAGCTCAGCGGCAGCCTGGATCGCGGCGTCAGTAATGATGACGCGGTGGTGGGCCTCGTAGCGATCGCGCAGGCCCTTGAGGATGCCCACGGTCTCTTCGACGCTGGGCTCATCAACCTTCACCGGCTGGAAACGACGTTCAAGAGCCGCATCCTTTTCGATGTACTTGCGGTACTCGTCGCTGGTGGTTGCGCCGATGGTCTGCAGCTCGCCGCGCGCAAGCATGGGCTTGAGCATTTGCGAGGCGTCGATAGAGCCTTCCGCGGCACCCGCACCGACCAGGGTGTGGATCTCGTCGATGAAGAGGATGATGTCGCCGCGAGTACGAATTTCCTTGAGGATCTTCTTGAGGCGCTCTTCGAAGTCACCGCGGTAGCGCGAGCCAGCGACCAGCGCGCCCATATCAAGGCTGTAGATCTGCTTGTCCTTGATGGTTTCGGGCACATCGCCGGCAACGATTGCCTGGGCGAGGCCTTCGACAACTGCGGTCTTACCGACACCCGGCTCACCAACCAGAACAGGGTTGTTCTTCGTGCGGCGCGAGAGGATCTGCATGACGCGCTGCATTTCAGTGCGGCGGCCAATCACTGGGTCGAGCTTGTTTTCGCGGGCAGCCTGGGTGAGGTTGCGACCAAACTGTTCGAGAATCGCCGAGTTCGTCTGACCTGAACCAGTGGAGGAAGCGCCAACACCGACGCTTTCGCGACCATCATCGCTATTGCGCTGGTAGCCGGAGAGAAGCTCGATGACGGTCTGGCGAACCTTGCCCAGGTCTGCGCCGAGCTTGATGAGAACCTGCGAGGCAACGCCTTCGCCTTCCTTGAGCAGGCCAAGGAGAAGGTGCTCGGTACCGATGTAGTTGTGGCCGAGCTGCAGTGCCTCACGCAGGCTCAGCTCAAAAACGCGCTTGGCGCGCGGGGTGAAGGGAATGTGTCCTTCGACCGGCTTCTCACCTTCACCGATGATGTCGATGACTGCTGCGCGAACCGCGTCTTTATTGATGTCAAGACTTTCCAAAGCCTTCGCGGCCACGCCTTCACCCTCGGTAATCAGGCCGAGCAGAAGGTGCTCGGTACCGATGTAATTGTGATTGAGGCTGCGCGCTTCATCTTGCGCGAGGACGACGACCCGTCGGGCTCGGTCCGTAAAGCGTTCAAACATCGTTTCTCCCTCTGTTCAGATCGCGGTCTCAAGCACGCGACCTGCTTTTCACTGAGTCCCACACTACGGGGTAGCGAGGCCGTGCGCGCGTTTGTTCACCAAGGGCAGATGCGATTGGTTGACGCGAGTTCCGCGAACACGCCTTGATGAAACAGCGCGCCTTCCCAGATGTGCATCTGGCCTGTTCTCTATACCTCAATAACCAGGGTGTAGGGGCCGTCATTCACTAGTTCCACGGACATCATTGCGCCGAAACGTCCAGTCTCGACATGGATTCCGCGGTTGCGCAGTTCCTCAACAACGGCATCGACCAGAGGCTCGGCGACGGGTCCCGGCGCCGCCTTCGACCACGAGGGACGCCGCCCTTTACGCACATCTCCGTAGAGCGTAAATTGCGAGACCACCAGGACACTGGCTTCCTCTGCGCGATCCTGAATAGACGTCTCGTCCTCAAAGATCCGCAATTCTGCGATCTTTCGCGCAAGAGTTTTTGCCTGTTCGAGGGTGTCCTCGTGAGTGACACCGACAAGGACAAGAGCTCCCGGTCCCGGGCATTCGCCAATTAACTCACCATCAACCGATACCGAGGCGCGAGTGACGCGCTGCAAAATTCCACGCATGAGCGTGCTCCTTGGCTCCTAGATATTGTGTCCGCTGGTCCGTCCGCCAGTTCGTCCGCAGATTATTCCGCTGATAAGTCTGTTACCGTCCGCCGATTGATTTGCCACCGAGTGCGGGGACATCGGGCCTGCGCAGATCTGGATTGTGCAGTTCTGCCCCCGGTCGTTCCTTCGGGGACACCGAGGACTTTCCATCGATGGGGACGATCAGTTCTTGCGCTGCTGCAATCCCATCCAAGTCCAAGACGAGATCAGGTGAGAGAGCGCGCGAAACCACGGCAAGAGCAATCGGCCCCATATCGGCATGGCGAGCAACCGAAGTCACCACACCCACGCGGCGTCCACCCACTTCGATGAATTGTCCCGGATTTGGAAGATCCCCCCTGGAACCATCCAATTGCAGGAAAACCAAGCGCCTTGCAGGACGCCCCAGGTTCAGGATTCGAGCAACAGCTTCTTGTCCTCGGTAGCACCCCTTATTCGTGTGAACCGCAGTACGCAGCCAGTCAGTTCAGCCGGCATCGATCGGGCATCGGTCTCATGTCCCAGACGTGGGCGCCACGCAGCAATCCGCGTCGCTTCCCATGCTGCAATTCCCGCTGCCCGACGCTTTGGCGCAGCTTCACTCCACTCGCGCCAGAATTCGCGGGCTTGGTCCCTGGGGACAAGGTGGATATGGAAGGTAAGTGATTCGCCCGGGTGCTTCCCCTGGTAATACGCCGCTCCCCCATCGACGATTCCCGGCCAAGGATCGTTCCATGTCAGTGCAACCTGCTCGCACTGGGAAACTCCACTTTCCCCGATGCTTCCAAGCAACCACCAGCGCTGCGAAATCGTAATTTCAACACGAAGCGCAAAACGCATGGAGTTGAGCCAATCAGCAAGCGCCCGGGCATCAGAGGCCTCGGTTATGAGGTAGAGAATTTCACCATCATCGATGGCCCCGCATGCGTGCTCGATATGCCCCTGTGGGTTCATGATCAGCAGTTCGCGTGATTCTCCGGGAGCCATTCCCGTCAAAACCTGGCTTGAAATCGATGTCAACCAGGTCAGTCGATCAGGACCAGAGACTTCAACAACAGCAAGGTCAGGACGGTCGGTAATCGCTCGCCCCGCCTCTAGAGCCCACTGTTCACCAGAGGGATCGCCGTAGTGAGCAGTTACGCCAAAAGCGGCATCGCCTTCTACGTCTTCGAGGGCGACCGCGCCTGGAAGCGTCGCCAGAGGAGACTTCCACTGCGTTTCGCTCTGCGTCACTTACTCGCCATCCTTCTGCTCTGTTTCATCTTCATCAACGGCATCAACACGCATGAGTCGTCCAGAAAGTTCGACATGACTCTCATGGTCATTTCCCTGGCGCTCATTGGCCCACAGCATTTCACCCGCAACCAGGCCATACATACGCGAAAAACGTTCAAACTCTGCGGCTTCTGGGTCACGAATCAACAGATCAGTCTCCATCTGAATTCGCGGTCCCATTGAGCGGCCAACCCAGCGAGCGCTGTAACCATCACTTTGGGCACCCTGCGCGACCATTTCACGGGTTTCATACTGACCGGGTTCTGGCAGTACGCCGGAACCGGGAAGCAAGGAGACGTACATGGTTTCCTCACGCATGAGTTCACCGATTTCCAACGCCGCAATACCGCGGGCCGCATCCCAAATCGGATCGATACTTTCACTTGCGGTTGCAGAGTAAATTCGCGTGACGAGCTTCATCTGCTTTCCGCAGATCGTGCCTTCTGCCTCTTCATAAATCGGCTGGTCATCACCTTCGTCGACGCTGAGCATTCCCCAGCCCTTCCACGGGCCAAGCATCCACGCCAAAGGAGCAATTTCTAGGGGCAGGTTTTCTGGAATCGAGAACATGACTCCAGCCTAAGCGGCCGCACCCCCATCTGCGAACTGAGTGTGGATTAAATTCCACCAATTCGGAACATGATGTACACCGGTAGCGAGGCCATAAGGAACTTTGCGCTTCCCCGTGCAATCACACCAATCGTGGGCCGCGCCCACTCGGTATCGCCCATCAAACCATCCAAAACAATCACGACCAAAGCGACTGCAATTCCCGTAAAAATACCCAGAATTGCAACAGCGGTCGTCAGCCCCGAATAGGCCGCAAGCCCGGGCAGAACGATCGGACTGAGATCCGCGCTCTGGCCCAGTTTCCACACCGCTACCGAGGCGATCACTCCAGAAAGCAGTGCCGCCCCCAGAGCCCCGAGGGATTGCGAGCGGAAACCCGCTCCAATCTGGTCGCCCCACACAGTGCACGAAACAATCACACAGGCGATGGGGACAGCGATCCTCCAGCCCTGCGAAGATGCAAGCGTCACCCACGAGGATCCCGAAACCACGACGAGCAGCGCAGTAAGCGAGCTCATTAACGAGGCCGTCGTTGAGCGCGTCGCCCAAGAACCGTGACCGCTGGAAGAGTAATCGCGGGGTGTTGAGGCGGTGAAGACTTCCACCGCGACAACCGCAACCGTCCCCAAGCCCATGACCGCACTGGCCGCCATCAAGTCAGCGCTGATCGTCACAACCAAAGCTGCAATGCAGCCGGCGAGGCCGACGGTAACTTGGGCCGGAACCGTGACCTTCGTATTCGTTAGAGAGGGCCAGCCTGCGGCAAGCAAACACGAGGCCAGTGCGACGACCAATGAGCAGGCCCATGATTCCCACGGAGTAAACCAGAGGATGAAAGTTGCCAGCGAAAGAGCTGCAACAGTGAGTGCGGAGGTATGAAGCCCCCGACGAAGAGCTGGGTTAATTGATTCGCTCTCACTCATCGCATAGGGCACGCGCGTAGTGTCCGGAGCGTGTCGAACCCCGTGTCGGATGCGAATAATCCCCGTGTGAGTGCTCAGATGCTCACGCGTGGGGTCATAGTCCTTGAGTTCATGCGCTGTCGCCTGAGGAGCTGCATCTTGCTTGCGTGAGTGGCGACCTGAAGATAACGGCTTTTCACCTGTAGTTTGAGCGCTTTCCTGCGCTTGTGCTGCGGCGCGTTGCCGTTGGCGCTCGCGGCGCGAGGGCAGTTTCGCAGGGGAAGGCTCAAGATTCTCCATTCCTCTATGGTCCCACATGGCTGCTATTGAGGCCTCAGCGGCACGGAATGCGTCGACCAGTGCTGTGTTCTATGCTCGGTGGTGCGTACCGAGTTGTTAAGCCCCGGGCTCCAACCTCTGCCGCTACGAGCGGCCTTCGCGCCGACAGGCGCTTTCGGCTCGGTGCGCGCTTTTTTTATACCCAAAATGCACCAACGCCGCGCCCCACATAATGGGAGCGCGACGCCAGCCTCGAAAAATCAATCGCTGTGCAGAGGGTTACTCCCCCAGCAGCGGGAAACGGATAATGGTCGCCTCGCGGCCAGGGCCAACCCCAATCGAGGAAATTCGGCAGCCCACTAGCTCCTCAAGGCGCAGGATGTAGGCCTGCGCGGCCTCGGGAAGCTCATCGAAACTCCGGCATCCGGTGATGTCTTCACTCCAGCCGGGAGCCATTTCGTAAACGGGGACTGCGCGGGCGAAATCAACCTGATCCGGTGGCATTTCATCGACGACAATGCCATCAAGTTCATATCCCACGCACACGGGAATTTCCTTGTAACCCGTGAGGACATCCAGCTTTGTCAGGCACAGATCGGTCAGTCCATTCACGCGTGCTGCATAGCGCACGACAACGGCATCGAACCAGCCGGTACGGCGCGGGCGGCCGGTTGTGACGCCAAACTCGCCACCACGCGTACGCAAATCCTCGCCGACTTCAT
>CALHID010000261.1 GCA_938030835.1 uncultured Actinomyces sp.
CGTCGCTTGACGAAGCGCATGCTTGAGGAGGGGGTCGATCTACACACCGCGCGCAAGGAAGAGTTCAACGTCGATGATGATTGGCGGCCTGAGCCGGAGCCGATCGAGGCACCGGTAGGAAACCCCGCTGTTGACCGTGTTCTCAAGCAGGTTTCGCGTTGGCTCCGAATGGCAACGGATCGATGGGGTGAACCTGCCGTTATCAACATTGAACACACGCGTGATGGTTTGGGTTCGGAAAAGGTAGCACGCGAACTGCTGCGTGAAGGGCAGAGACGTCAGGATCTCAATCAGAAGAATCTTGTTGAGATCGCTCAACAGCTTGGAATTCCGGTGAAAGACAAGCGCTCTGCTTTGATTAAGTACGCGGCTATCCAGCGGCAGAATTCAATGTGCTTGTATTGCGGTGCAATGATTGATATGACCACGGTAGAGATGGACCATATAGTTCCTCGAGCTCTGTCCGGATCAACCAATGATCGGTCGAATCTTGCTGCGGTCTGCCGTACCTGTAACCACCAAAAGGGAGCGGTGCCCTTTGCTGTATGGGCGACGTCCGGTGAGGCACATGCAGGTGTATCGCTAGAAGATGCAATCAAACGTGTCGGCATGTGGCAAAAGGGCCCAGGAATGAGTCCTAAGCAGCATAAGGCCTTCCAAAGTGAAGTGATTTCCCGACTCAAGTCACGCAAGCCAGATGAAGAATTTGATGGTCGTTCGATGGAGTCCGTTGCATGGATGGCCGTCGAATTGCGGACGCGCATCGAGGGGTACTACAGGAAAGTTATTTCAGACTCTGTGCCCAAGATTGGAATCTACAGAGGCCAGTTGACGGCAGAGGCACGTAAGGCCTCGGGATTCGAAAACAGGGTGAACCTGATTGGTGGAAAGGGAAAGACTCGTTTTGATCGCAGGCACCATGCGATGGATGCCCTGGTTATTGCGATGATGAACCAGTCTGTTTCCCAAACCTTGGCATTGCGCGTCAATATGCGGGAATCACAGCGCATCACCGGAAAGGAAGAGACCTGGAAGAACTTCTATGGGAAGCCGGGTCAAGCCAGCGAACGTTTTGAGCAGTGGCGTGAAGGAATGCTCCGCGCGGTAGAACTTTTCAACATTGAGCTTGCGAAGAATGCTATTCCTTTCCATGAGAATGTTCGTCTGCGTGTTGGTTCAAGTAAGGTTCACGACGATACGGTTCGTAAGTTCATTCATGCAAAGCTTGGCGAAGCCCTGTCCGTTGCGATGATCGATCGTGCGGAAACTCCTGCGCTGTGGACTGCACTGACCAGGCTCCCAGACTTTGATCCGAAGAATGGGCTTCCTGAAGATCCTTCGCGTGAGATCTATATTCACGGTCGGAAGATTACTGCGGATGAGCACCTGAACTTCTTCAATTCGCCGTCTGCCTGTTTGAAGGTTCGTGGTGGCTATGTGGAGATTGGAAGCTCAATTCACCACGCGCGGATCTACAGGATCGATGGGAAGAAGACAACGTATTCTATGGTGCGCGTTTTTGCTACAGACTTGGTGAAGATGACTCATGAAGATGTTTTCACCACGCCGCTGAAGCCATCGACGATTTCCATGCGAACAGCCGATCCGAAGATTCGGAAGGCGCTAGCTGACGGGACCGCTACTCAGATTGGGTGGCTGGTTGAAGGCGATGAGCTGCAGATCGAGACGGATAAGTACTCTGGTGGTTTCATCGGAGAGGTCCTTGCTGAATACCCACAGCTGACGAGCTGGCGGGTATGTGGATTTATGAATGGAAGTACAATGCGGTTGAAGCCATTGCTCCTATCACGTGAGGGATTCACAGAGGGGACATCGGAAGCACTAGTTAAAATCACGGATGCTCCAGGTTGGCTCCCGGCAATTAACACGCTTCTGTCATTGGGCAAAGTGTGGGTTGTTCGGCGAAATGCTCTTGGTGAAGTGCGATTCAGTACTAAAGATTCACTTCCAGTTACTCATCTGTTGAGGTAGAGCCATGGCGGAACAGTGGCGCGTGATTGACCTCTGTGAATTTGAAGGGACACTTCATTCCACACGAGGTGGGATAGAGGTGTGTCCTGAAGGTAAGGAACCGGTTACTCTTCCCGTTGCAGAGCTTGCGGTCGTCCTTATCGGAATGAAGGTCGATCTCAGCGCCGCTGTTCTGCACCGCCTAGCGGACGCGGATGTGGCAGTTCTCTTCTGCGATTGGCGCGGAATTCCTGAAGGGGCATGTTATTCCTGGTCGGATCATGGGCGAGTAGCTGCTCGTCACAGGGCGCAGGCAGACATGACTCTTCCTCGAAAGAAAAATGCATGGGCTCGAATCATCAGAGCGAAGATTGAAGGACAGGCTAATGTCCTTCAGAATCTCGGTCGTTCGGGCAGTAGTGAGCTCTTTGCGCTCGCGGACCAAGTTCGCTCAGGGGATCCAGAAAATGTTGAGGCTCATGCTGCGCGCGTGTACTGGTCACGAGTATTGAAAGATGGTAGGCAACCGGGTGCAGGACAACTTATTGGTTCAAACGCATGTCTTGACTATGGTTATGCAGTACTTCGTGGGCACCTTATTCGGGCAATTCTTTCCGCGGGTTTAGCTCCAGCATTGGGGGTATTTCATCGGGGAAGAGGGAATGCTTTTGCACTCGCAGATGATCTGATCGAGCCGTTTCGTCCCGCGATTGATGAGGTTCTCGCCAACTGCATCACCTTCAGATAGTGGTGTGAAAAGACTGCTAGTTGCCTCCGCATCGCAGAAGTTTGACAGTGACGGGTATGGGATACCAGCAGTAGCCCAGGATCTGGCGCAGCAATACGGGCGTTACGTTGAGGGAGATGAGGATCGCCTTCGTGTTTTAGCTTGGCAAGGGCCTGCTTCGGTCGATGTGAGCGGCTGAAATGGTTGATGGTCCGATGTGGTGCCTGGTGATGTTCGATTTGCCGGTTGAAACAAAAGATCAACGGCGAGAGGCTACTCGTTTCAGGCAAAACTTACTCGACTGGGGTTTTAGCATGGTTCAGTTTTCTGTCTATGTGAAGTATTGGCCGACCGGTGGCCAGAATCATGCGACTCTTCGGCAGATTCAGTCTCATCTGCCTGAGGGTGGTCAGGTGCGAGTTATTGGAATTACAGATCGTCAGTGGGCGACTGGACTCCATTTTGAGCGGGCGAAGAAAAAGAAAACTGAGGGTGCTCCTGAGCAGCTCACGATTTTTTAAATTATGGATCAATCCTCTTGATAAGCTTTAAGGCGCCGCCGAAGCGATGGGCCTTTCGTTGGGAATCAGTTACCAATCCTCTTGATAGACTTCGCTTGATGAGACTGGTCTCGTCTACTCAGTTGGGAATCAGTTACCAATCCTCTTGATAAGCTTTTCAAGATTGAGGTAAGAGCGGCGCCAGGGTTGGGAATCAGTTACCAATCCTCTTGATAAGCTTTGACTAGGAAAGGAACCCCCCGATGCGTAGTTGGGAATCAGTTACCAATCCTCTTGATAAGCTTTCTATCTACCGGGGCCAGCCAGGATACCGGTTGGGAATCAGTTACCAATCCTCTTGATAAGCTTTAGTGTTTTTATTTATCGCAGGCGATCCCGTTGGGAATCAGTTACCAATCCTCTTGATAAGCTTTTCTAGAAGCTGACAACGTCGACCCAAGCGTTGGGAATCAGTTACCAATCCTCTTGATAAGCTTTCCGAGTTGGTCGACCATGTCGTCAGGGAGTTGGGAATCAGTTACCAATCCTCTTGATAAGCTTTAAGCGCATCAATACCTTGATAAACGCGCGTTGGGAATCAGTTACCAATCCTCTTGATAAGCTTTTCAATCTTTGCCCTAACGATTTCGATTGGTTGGGAATCAGTTACCAATCCTCTTGATAAGCTTTTTTTGAGCCGGCCATAACACGAACGCTTGTTGGGAATCAGTTACCAATCCTCTTGATAAGCTTTTCGACGGTGAAAACATCATTTCCAAAATGTTGGGAATCAGTTACCAATCCTCTTGATAAGCTTTGTGCGCAAAACGCCTCCTAATCCGCACCGTTGGGAATCAGTTACCAATCCTCTTGATAAGCTTTAGATCGGAAGCTCACCGATGCGAATCAAGTTGGGAATCAGTTACCAATCCTCTTGATAAGCTTTCACGGGCACCACTAATCCCCGGAAAAGGGTTGGGAATCAGTTACCAATCCTCTTGATAAGCTTTGGCACGCTTAAAACCTGGATCGCGAGGGGTTGGGAATCAGTTACCAATCCTCTTGATAAGCTTTGCCGCGGCGGTAAGGTTGCCCGCCGCTTGTTGGGAATCAGTTACCAATCCTCTTGATAAGCTTTACAGGTATCTCGAACCGTGGATTGGCGCGTTGGGAATCAGTTACCAATCCTCTTGATAAGCTTTTCAATGTTCGACACGGCGGGGGCGCTTGGTTGGGAATCAGTTACCAATCCTCTTGATAAGCTTTCCGTGTGTTCCACTCCATGGGCCGAAGCGTTGGGAATCAGTTACCAATCCTCTTGATAAGCTTTGTC
>CALHID010000262.1 GCA_938030835.1 uncultured Actinomyces sp.
TGATATCGATCTCGGCCTCACGCGACGGCAGCGGCAGCTCAAGCTTGATCAGGAAACGGTCGAGCTGGGCCTCAGGAAGGGGATAGGTACCCTCGTACTCGACAGGGTTCTGGGTAGCGATCACCATGAAGGGCGAGGCCAGTGGGCGGGTATGACCATCGACGCTGACCTGATGCTCTTCCATAGCTTCCAAGAGCGCAGATTGGGTCTTGGGGGGAGTTCGGTTAATTTCATCGGCCAGAAGAAGATTGGTGAAGATCGGTCCTGGGCGGAACTCAAACTCACTCTTGCCGTTGTCCCACACCAAAGAACCCGTGATATCGGCGGGCATAAGGTCAGGGGTGAATTGGACACGCGTCATGGTCAAATCGATGCATCGAGCAAGGGTTCGAACCAAAAGCGTCTTTGCAACGCCGGGGACGCCTTCAAGTAAGACGTGTCCATCGGCTACCAGGGCGATAATCAGGCCGGTGAGTGCGCCTTCTTGGCCGACGACTGCCTTGCCAATTTCCGAATGCAGGGAAACCAGAGCGTCACGGGCATCACGCCCCTGGGGCGGTAGTTCGGGGCTTGTCATTGATACTCAATCTCCTGTGTGAGCGCGGATAGTGCTTCGGCCAATTCGACCAGTTCAGAGTTGTTTGTTGGGGGCGGACCCCACAGTAAATCACTCACGCGCGCGGTCAGCAATCCTCGCGCTGCAAGTGCGTGTTCTAGGGTGGCTCGCGGTGCTTTCGGGTCGATTCCCAGGCGCTTGGCGATTGTCGTTACGGTCTCGATGCGCAGCAGGCGCGCCGCGTGAGCATGTTGCTTCTGCGTTGCCATGAGACGTCCGCGGCCCTTCGTTGTCTCTGATGAAGGGACGTAGGAAGGCAGATCTTCGGGAACCAAACGTCCCAATCGTTGGCCTCGAGAAAAACCGATGACAGTAATTCCGATGCCGATCAGCGAAAGGATCGGGATTAGCCACTGGGGCTCAAGAGTATCAACCTTGTCGCTGGCTAGGACGTTGTCTTCGCTCCCGTCATACCAGTAGATGGTTGGTTTCTGCGCCATCGCATTGATCAGAAGTGCGGCATTGCCATCACTATCAACCCATTGATTTGATGCGATATCCCCATCGGCGATGATCGCGCGGAAATGATCGCCCTCGTTCTTCTCAAGGTAAGCGTAAGCGTCATCTGCGGGAAAACACTTGGTCCATCCGGCTTCGGTAGTGGTAACAAGCTGTCCACTGTTATTGAGCAGAGTTTGAGCTTTCTGAGCAGGTTCAGAAGTGCATTCTGCAGAGAGCGTCTTTGTCGCTTTTGTCGTCTTTGAAGTCGTCACTTCGACGGAAGGGGTATCAAGATCTGAACCGTAGTGAGAGAGAAGATAGACAACTCGATGAAGTTTCTCATCGATGGCTTTTGCGGTAGCGTCGGGCAAATAGCCGGGATAGGTAATAACCGCGGTCGAATCCGGTGTTGAGCGTGCAATGAGTTCGCGTGCGGAGCTGACTTTGACGACCTTAACACCGTGGTGACGCAGTGTTTGAACAAGAGCTTGAGCGCCAGAATTCTCAGGGTTATTTGGCGAGAGGGTTTCGCTGTCTTTTTCGTAGCGGGGGATCAACGCTGTTGCGATGACAAATAACAGTCCCAAAAAGATGATGATGACCAGCGGGCGCATTCGCGTCCAACGCTGGCGAGCAGTTGGCGAAACGACAGTGCTTTGAGTTGCTTTCATGCGTGCACTGCCTGCTTCTTGTTCTGTGAATAGGCAGCAATGAGCTGGTCCATCCCCGCGCAGTCCTCTGCGCTTGCGTGGCCTTCACCGTAACGTACCGAGGCGAAGACGGAAGTCGCGGAGGTAATGGGGGCAGTGAGGAAGGGAAAAGCATTTTGAGCTGCTCGGCCGGCCTCGTCCGCTGTAAGACCGGGAGTATCTCGAAGAATTCCGTCGCGAGCTAGGTAGAGCACAAATAGTCGGTAGGACCAGATCAACGTGGCATCGAGATCTCCGCTTGCGCGAGCCTCGTCAATCCGCTTCATGACATCGCGCAGCGAAAGGGTGGAATCAGAGTCAAACACAGCAGTTCGTCGCATGCGTCGGCGCAGGCGGATCGGGTGAGTGATGACGATGATTGCGATGATCGCGAGTATCACTAACAAGAGGAAGATAAAGAAACCTTCAATGGGGAAACCGACAGGCGCAGCCTTACTTGCGCCGCTCACGAGGTGCTGAATAAGCCAGTTAAAGAAGCGTGATAATGCGGAAGGCGGGGTGGGCAGATAGTCGGGACGCGAAAGCTCCGCTGACACCCATGCGCGAGCTTCCTCGTCGTCGGGTGTCAGCGGAGCTTCACAGAAAAACATCAGGCGCGAGAAGCTTCCTGAGCAATCATGGGAGCAAGGTTCTCCTTGCGCATGCGCTCATCCAGGTACATTAGAGTGTAGAAGGATGACTGAACCGGGATCACAACTGCCGACAGCAGTGCGCTCAAGAAGGCCGAGAACGCGACGAGCATGCCAACCGAGTCAGCGGCATTAGCGCCAACGCCCAGAATTGCACCGACAACAGCGCCCAGAACTGTGGAGATCAAGCCGGTAACGATACCGATGAGCCAGATGCGGCCCAGGATTTGCCAGAAGGAACCCTTAGACAGTGACCATGAACGCTTGATGGCGTCGACCGGGCCCAGTCCCTCAAGGACGACTGCGCTTGAGGTGAATGCGAACTTCACGGTGAAGAAGCAAGCGACCACGATCAGAGCAACGATCATGAGGAAAATGATCGCAAAGGCTCCACCAATACCGGCGCTCGCCGAATCGTAGCTACGAGCCGAAGCCGCGTTAACAACCACAAGGAAGAAGGGGATCATGAAGACCAACAGGACCAGCATGATCGCCACGAACTCAATGACACCGATGAGGAGGGTTGCCAGGAGAACCGGGACGAAACGCGGCGAGAAACGGTGCCATGCGTCCGCGGGAGAAGACTTACGTCCGAGGACTGCATCCCACACCGTCAGTGCCAGCATGCCCGAAAGGAACGCGGTTGCGAGCATGGAAAGCCCGCTTGTTACGAAGGAACCCATGCTGCTGCCCAGTGAGGAGACCAGATCTTGGCTATCTCCGGAGGTCAGGGCGCGTGTCAGTGAAGATGCCGAAGACGAAGCGAAGAAGGCCTCAACAAGGCCGACAATCGCCATAATCGCGAAGGCAAAGCCAAACATGGTTTGCGGGTTGACGCGAACCGCCTGGAAGGCGCCATTGAAGAGCTCGCCAACGGTCAGCGGGCGGAGCGGGATAATTCCGGGCTGTGCAACAGTCCATGCGGTGCCACCCTGAGTCTGGGTGCCCTGCCATGCGGCATCAGGCTGAGGCGTGGCGCCCCACTGCTGCTGGGGCTGTGCGGGCTGCTGGGGTGCACCCCAAGGCTGCTGAGCCTGCTGAGGCTGTGCCGGCTGCTCAGGTGCACCCCAAGGCTGCTGAGCCTGAGGAGTCTGAGGAACTTGAGGTGTTGAGGGAACAGAACCCTGGGAGGGATTCTGAGAAGAAGATGACTGGGGTGCCCACGGATCATTCGTGGGTGCGCCCTGAGGATCAGACATTATTACTCCTATATAGGTGACACGTGTCTTCCCGAATATTGTGCCACGCATTCAACTAATCAGAAAGAACTGAGGAAGTGGTCAGCGAGTCTTCAGCATTAGTTATGTTGTTAAAATTCGCCGCGTCTTTTCGACACGCCTGTCAGTTTCGTGACACAATCGTTACATGAGTTCACGGATCCTGGTCGTCGACGACGATGTCGCGCTTTCCGAAATGATCGGAATCATGCTTCATGCTGAAGGTTTCGAGGTCGCTGATTGTGCAGATGGAGCGCAAGCCCTTGATGTTTTCCATGAAGTTTCACCGGATCTCGTCCTGCTGGATCTCATGCTTCCAAATGTTGATGGGATTGAAGTCTGCCGCCAGATTCGCAGGGAATCTGATGTCCCCATCGTGATGCTGACTGCCCGATCGGATACAACAGATGTTGTCGCAGGTCTTGAAGCCGGGGCAGACGACTACGTTCCTAAACCTTTCAAGCCCAAAGAGCTAGTCGCGCGCGTTCGTGCACGACTGCGTGGGAGAGATGACAGTGGTGAAGAACTGGTTCGTCTGGGGGATCTTGTCATCGACGTTCAGGGTCATAGCGTGCATCGTGGCGGCCAAGAATTGCCTTTAACGCCACTTGAATTCGACCTGCTGGTGACTCTTGCGCGTTCCCCGTGGAAGGTGTTTTCCCGCGAAGAGTTACTTGAATCTGTGTGGGGTTATCGCCACGCTGCAGACACTCGCTTGGTGAATGTCCATGTCCAGCGTCTGCGTTCAAAAGTTGAGCGCGATCCGGATAATCCCGAGGTCGTCGTGACTGTCCGCGGAGTAGGCTACCGCGCCGGCAACGCCTCGTCATGATAGGCGGAGATGGGGGAGTGCTCTCGACGCCCCCTGTTCCTGAGTCTCATGTTGCGCCACTGGAGCGCCTCCTTCTTTTTTTCCAACGCCTCTTCCGACCTCTTCGACAGTGGCGTGGCTGGGAACGTATTTCTCAATGGGAAGCTCTCAGAGCAATTCGTAATTCCGCTTCTTTGCGAGCGGCTTCGTACCTGGCCGCGGTGTCGATGGTGCTCATTCTTGTCGCGGGAACAATTGTTGCTACTCAGCTGCGCAGTAGCGTTTTTGAATCTCGGCGAACCGCAGTGCTTTCGGATGCGGCTTTACGTTTTTCAACTGCGCAATCGGTTTTCGACCAGTCAACAGCCAGCACTCCCGATCAGATTCAAGAATCAACCCGGCAGCTTGCAACTTCCTTGCGTGTATCTGCCTCCGGTACTGGGGCGGTTTCTGTTCTACTTCTGCGCTCCGAATCTCAATCTCAATCGCTTCGGATCAATGAGATTGTTGACCCCACGGTCTTAGGTGTCATTAGTGAAGAAATGAAAAATGCCGTGGCAGGATCAACGGATCCCCAGTGGCAATCAGTTTCGATCCCTTCCGCGCGTGATGCGAACCAGCGAGTGCCTGCAATCCTTGTGGGGACAAATGTTCAGGTGCCGCGAGCAGGGACACACCAGCTGTATATCGTTTATTCGCTTCAAGCAGACCAAGAACGCATTGACACCGTGATGGGAATCTTGATCTTCGCCGGGATTCCGTTCTTGCTGTTGATTCCGATCATCACCTTCATCTTGATCTATCACATCTTGGGACCGGTACGTCGTACTGCAACCGCGGCAAGAAAGCTTGCCGAAGGAAATCTTGATGTGCGAATTGACAGCAGTGATGCCCGCGGTAGCGATGAGATGGCAAATCTTGGGCGCGCCTTTAATAACATGGCCGAATCGCTCGAGAAGAAAATTGATGAATATGACGAGCTCTCTCGGCTCCAGCAGCGCTTCGTCTCTGATGTCTCTCACGAACTTCGCACGCCGCTGACAACCATTCGGATGGCGGAAGAAATGATCTGGGATCAGCGTAAAAATTTTGATCCTGTGACCACTCGGAGTGCAGAACTGCTTCATGAACAGGTTGAGCGATTCGATTCCATGCTGGCTGATCTCCTAGAGATCTCGCGTCACGATGCCCAATCTGTCGACCTTGCTGCGGAAAGCATTGATCTTCGCGGATTGGTCACGCGCGTTGTTCATGCAAACAGTGAGCTTGCGCAGCGCTTGGGAGTCGAGGTTATCGTCAATGCGCCAACGCATCATTGCACAGCGGAAATTGATGATCGACGTATTGAACGTGTCATTCGCAATCTCTTGGTCAACGCTTATGAACACGCAGAATCTCGACCAGTTGTTGTGACCATTGCTTCGAATGAAACCGCTGTCGCGGTACGCGTGCGTGACCATGGCGTCGGGATGGAACCAGCAACGGTTGAGCGAGTTTTCGACCGCTTCTACCGTGCGGATCCCGCGCGAACACGTACCACCGGAGGAACGGGTCTGGGCTTGGCCATTTCCTTGGAAGACGTTGTTCTTCACGGGGGAACATTAACAGCGTGGGGTGAGATTGGAGTCGGATCCTCTTTCATGATGACGCTTCCCAAGAAAGTTGGGACAGCGATTTCAAGCGATCCCTTAGAACTGTGGGAAAAGGAGTGAAGATGAATCAGCGACTGTGTCTTGCTGTAGTGGCTATTCTCAGCAGCCTTTCTCTGGCTGCCTGCACCTCTTTGCCAACTTCCTCCTCACCTTCGCCCTTTGATGTCGATGCCCCCAATGCTCAGCCGGTTGATTTGGCAGCGGGCGGTCCTGTGGCTGATGCGGATCCGGAAAGTCTGCTCAGTAGTTTTCTCTTGGCCTGTGCTGCGGGAGCTTCTGACGACTACGCAACTGCGCGTCTTTTCTTAACCAGCTCGTCTGCACAAACGTGGGACCCGCATAAGTTAGTGACGATTTATTCAACGGATTCAACGCCGAAGGTGTCTTACTCCTTTGATCCTTCGAAAACCGATACTCTGAACGCGTCGATCACTGCCACTGGTGTGGGCTCCGTTGACCAAAATGGTGTCCTTTCACCGGCAGAAACCTCCTCGCTTGAAGCCCGCTTCCACTTGGTTCGTGAGAATGGCCAGTGGCGTATTGACGCACCTGCGGATGGGGTCGTGGTTTCTCAGGCATCATTTACGGCATCGCACGAGCTTGTTTCGCTGATGTTTCTTTCAGCGACCGGCGATTCTCTGATTGCTGATCCGCGCTGGTATCCCACGCGCCGAGTCGAAACGCATATGCTCGAGGGGCTGATCGCTGGACCGCAGTCACATCTCTCCGATGCCCTAGTGAATGCAATCCCTTCGGGCACCTCGATTTCAGCTGGGGGTATTGAGCTCTCTGACCATGTTGCGAAGGTGTCTTTGAACGGAACGCTTCCTAGCGATGATCGTGGAAAACAGTTGATGGCGTGGGAGATTTCCCAAACCCTCCAGCGCTCGGGCCGCGTGAATTCCGTCGAAATTAATGTCGGAGGAGAGGTTCTTCCTTCCTCAGGGCTTCCTTCCCAGCCATCCTTTGATCTAGATTCTGCAGTTGCTTTGAATTCGAATGGTTTGGTTCGGGTTGACGGGCGTAGCGTTTCGACCCGGATTCTTCCCATTGCCCCTTCGTCTTCTGCCTCGCTTCCGGCGGTCTCTCCGGTCTCTTCCTCCTTGCTTGCTTGGCGAGAGGATGATCGTCTGATTTTGGTGGATTCCTCAACCAATGCGACCCGGGTCGTGGACGGGTCTGAAGGTCAGTATTCGCCTTCTATCGATCGTTTCGGATGGGTGTGGGACATTCCTCAGGGAGGGAACTTAAGGGCCTCGCGAATTGACGGGCAGAACCTGGCGATCGCCTCGGAAAACCAATCCCTGAACGGGGTGAGCGCGGTGAGAATCTCTCCCGATGGCGCGCGCGCACTTTTGCTCCGTCAGGTTGGTGGCTCCACAAGTGCCTGGATTGCCGGAATTGAGCGCCGAGGCAGTGGTGAGCCGATCGCGCTCACTGACCCCGAACCCTTGGCTGGCTTATCGACCGGTGTTGATGATGTGTCGTGGGCTGGGCGTTCTACGGTTGTTGCCGTGCGTCAAGGTGGTCTTCGCGCGGGTAATGATCAGGTGGATGAAGTTTCTTTGGTGACCGTACCCGTCGGTGGTTTCCCCTCGGTACTTGCCCTTCCCACGGGGACTCAGCGACTGAGCGCAGGATCCTCTTCAGCGACGATGGTGATCCGCGGGAAGGACGGCAATTATCAGGTTCGTTCCGGGGCGCTATGGCAGTCTCTTGAAGGGAACCTTCGCGACGTAAACTTCCCCGGCTGAATCGTTTTCTCCACAGATTACCTGTGCGGCCAGCGTGTGCTTTCTTTTCGTGTTGAGCTTTCTCTATGGGAATTTTTCACGAGGTCGCGCGGGAGTTGGTCAGTTTATGTATCCCCAGCAGTTGCGCTGGCTGTGGCGCGTGGGATCAGACCTTGTGTGACCAATGTTTTGGGTTATCACGCTCTTTCGTGCCGACATGGGAAGTTATAGATTCGGGTTGGGCAGAATATCCACTGTGGTCACTGAGTGAATACTCCGGATCAATGCGCTCCATTATTTTGGCCGCAAAACACTCTGGGCACGTAGATTTATCGCCTTTTCTTTTCGCATGTGGAAAAAGTATTGGCGATGCACTGGGAAAGAGCGGGATGCTTGAGGTGGGGCAGCCCCATACATGTTTGTGGATTGTGCCTGCACCATCCAGTTGGAAACGACGTTTCTTTGGCCATCCCATAACCCCGCATATCGCCCGTGGTGTGGCTCAAGGAATTCGTTTATCGGCGTCGGTTCCGGTAGCGGTTCGTGACATCTGCAGGTTGGATCCCTGGGTCTCTTCTCAGGCAGGAAAGAACTCAGATAAGCGCAGAGAAGCTCGGCGTGGCCACATGTATGTATCAACGCCAATTCCTCAGGATGTGGGACTTGTGGCGGTCGATGACGTTGTTGCAACGGGGGGAACGATGAGCGAGTTATTCCGTGTTTGTGGGCAGAACTGGGTGGCAGGGGCGTGTATTGCGCGGTCGCGACGATAGTGTCACTCTATGATGCAGATCACCGTTATCTGCTATACTCGATGCATCTCTTCCAGTGATGGTTTTCCATCACTTGCTGATCGGGGGTGGTAGTTCAAGACACTCCGGGGCAATGACGTCGCCGGGTTTTCGATCGCGACTGTGGTCGCATTTCATGATGTGGAGAGAAATATGGACATCACAGTAGCTGCACGTAATGCAGAGATTCATCCGAACTTCCGCGCATACATCGAGGAAAAGCTTGCGAAGGTTACGCAGTTTTATCCTCGTGCCCAAAGGGTTGATGTTGAGTTAACCCACCAGAAGAATCCGCGTCAGGCTGACACAGCAGAGCGGATTGAACTAACAGTCTTTGGCAAAGGCCCAATTATTCGAGCAGAGGCAGAATCTGCAGACCGCTACGCAGCGGTCGATATTGCTGCTGGAAAGCTATTTGAGCGCCTTCGCCGTATGCGTGATCGAGCAAAGGATCACCACCGCACGGAAGAAATTCTGGCTCCCGATTTAGATGTTCTTCCCGCAAGCGTTGGGGAAGAAGAGGAGCTTGCTGAACAGGCTCCGACATCTTTGAAGAGTGCGGGGGATCTGAAAGTCGGAGAAGCTCGCGAGGAGCAGCTGGGAGATAGTCCGATTATTGTCCGCCAGAAGGTTCATGAGACGGTTCCTATGAGCGTTGATGAGGCATTGAATCAGATGGAACTGGTGGGGCACCCCTTCTTCCTCTTTGTCGATGAAGAAACGATGCAGCCCTGCGTCGTCTACCATCGCCACGGCTGGACCTATGGTGTTCTGCGTCTGAACGCGACGGTTCTCCAAACTGGCGAATAATACGCGCACTTGAGGGGTGTGGGGA
>CALHID010000263.1 GCA_938030835.1 uncultured Actinomyces sp.
CACAGCTTCTCAAGCTTGGGATGCACGGTGAAATCAGGCGGGAAATTCACGTAGGCATCACCAATGCGCTCGAGCGCCTCGGGACTGACTGCCGAAGACCAGCCAATCATCATTCCCGCGCCGGGAAGCTGGCTCTCGGGGACCTGCCACTGATCGTCCTCTGAGTGCTGGTCCTGCTGCGGGGCCCAACCGTGTTCGCGGGTGTGCTCAAGGATTTCGCTGAGCTCGGCCTCGTAGGCGCGGATTGAAGCGCGGGCCTCTTCATCGGTCAGCTGACCACGGCCAACCAGGTTACGAATGTAGACCTCACGGGTGGACGGAAGCTTTGAAATGAGCGAGTACATGACCGGCTGGGTCATTGAAGGATCGTCGCCCTCATTGTGACCGCGACGGCGGTAACAGGTCATGTCGATGATGACATCCTTGTGGAAAGCCTCGCGGAAATCCAAAGCCAATGCAGCCACGCGGACAACGGCCTCAGGATCATCACCGTTGACATGGAAAATCGGGACCTGAAGGCCCTTGGCCAAATCGGTTGGGTAGCGCGTTGAACGCCCCGAAGCTGGACCGGTTGTAAAGCCAATCTGGTTGTTCACGATGACGTGAATGGTTCCGCCGGTGCGGTAGCCGGTCAGCTGAGACATGTTCAGAGTCTCTTGAACGACACCCTGACCAATGAAGGCAGCATCGCCGTGAATGAGCAGTGGAACCACGGGGAAATCAGGATCGCCCAAGACATCTTGCTTCGCGCGAACGATGCCCTCAAGGACGCCGTCAGCGGCCTCGAGATGCGAAGGATTGGCAGCAAGAGAAATCTTCGTTGCTACGCCATCTTCGGAGGAATAAACGCCTTCGGTTCCCAAGTGATACTTGACGTCGCCGGAGCCCTGGACAGTGCGCGGATCCTGATTTCCTTCGAACTCAGAGAAAATCTGGGCGTAGCTCTTTCCGGCAAGGTTTGCCAGAACATTCAGGCGGCCGCGGTGAGCCATCGCAATGGCAACCTCGTGGATCCCGCGGTGTGCGGCCTTATTCAAAATCTCGTCCAAAAGCGGGATCAGCGACTCCCCGCCTTCCAGAGAGAAACGCTTCTGGCCCAGGTACTTTGTCTGCAAGAACTCTTCGAAAGCCTCAGCGTGAATGAGCGTCGACAGAATATGGCGCTGTTCCTTAGCGGAAGGCGCTTCAAAGGGGCCCTCAATGCGTTCTTGGACCCAGTGTCGCTGGTTCGGATCCTGAATGTGCATGTATTCGATACCGATAGAACGAATGTAGGTATCGTGCAGGCGAGCAAGCAGATCGCGAAGCAGCATCTGCTCGCTTCCACCGAAGCCACCCGTGGGGAATGAACGATCCAAGTCCCACACGGTTAAGCCGTAGGTTGAAAGGTTCAAATCGGGGTGGCGGCGGACGCGATAAGCCAGGGGATCGGTATCTGCAGCCAAATGGCCTCGTGAACGGTAGGCCTGAATGAGCTCAGCAATACGAGCGGGCTTGCCCTTTTCGCGCTCAAGATCATATTCGAAGTCTGCTTCCCACACGTAGGGAGGAACTGGGATATGAAGCGCTGTAAACACGCGGTCGTAGAAACCGTCGCGTCCGCTGAGCTTGATATCGAGGAGGCGCAAGAAATCGCCCGAAGCGGCGCCCTGGATCACGCGATGATCGTAGGTGGAGGAGACGAACATCGTCTTGCCAATGCCCAAGAGGGCGAGTTTGCGCGGAGAAACTCCAGCAAATTCCGCGGGGTAATCCATTGCGCCTACGCCGATGATGACACCTTGACCATTCATCAGTCGTGGCACGGAAGTCGTTGTTCCAATGGTTCCGGGGTTCGTGAGCGTGACCGTTGCGCCCTGGTAGTCCTCAGCGCTGAGCGAGCCAGCTTTCGCGCGTGAAATGATGTCCTGATAGGCCTCGACGAAACCGGTGAAGGTGAGGGTATCGGCATCATGAATCACGGGGACAACAAGACGGCGTTCACCCGCGTGTTGGATATCGATCGCCAGTCCAAAACCGACGTGTGCGCGTTCGTCGATGGCCGGCTTGCCATTGTTCAG
>CALHID010000264.1 GCA_938030835.1 uncultured Actinomyces sp.
AAGATCCGGCTCGGGGAAGTAGCGGTAATCTTCTGCATCGGACTTTTCACGACCAGACGAGGTCGTTCCGTCTTCCTCGTGGAAGTGACGGGTTTCCTGAAGAACTGATCCGCCGTCAGCCAAGATCTGTGCTTGTCGCTGAATCTCGAAACGAACGGCGTTCGCGATACCCCTGAAGGAGTTCACGTTCTTGGTTTCGGTTCGAGTCCCCAAAGGAGAGGTCGGGGTCGGACGAAGAGAAACGTTGATATCGGCACGGACATTTCCGCGCTCCATACGCGCCTCAGAGACGCCAAGGGTACGGAAGATATCGCGCAGTGCCTGAACGTATGCAGCGGCAACCTCAGGTGCTCGCTCCCCTGCTCCTTCAATAGGACGGGTCACGATCTCAACCAAGGGGACGCCCGCACGGTTGTAGTCAACCAGCGAGTGGTCCGCACCTTGAATACGACCATCCGCGCCGCCGATGTGAGTGTTCTTTCCGGCATCTTCTTCCATGTGCGCACGCTCAATCTGAACGCGGAACATGGTGCCATCTTCTAGCTCAACATCCACATAGCCGTCATAAGCGATGGGCTCATCTGACTGTGAGGTCTGGAAAGCCTTGGTCAGGTCCGGGTAGAAGTAGTTCTTACGCGCGAAACGGCAGCTCTTGGCAATTGAGCAATTCAATGCGAGGCCGATCTTGATCGCGTATTCGACTGCCCGGTGATTGACCACGGGGAGCGAGCCGGGAAGGCCAAGCGACACAGGGGTCACGTAGGTATTCGGGTCGCCACCGAAGGCATTGGGGGCCGCATCGAACATTTTGGTCGCGGTACCCAACTCGACGTGAACTTCAATTCCGAGAACCGGATCGAAGGAAGCGGTAGCCTCCTGGTAATCCATCAGCTCAGTCATTAGTTCTCCTCCCACTGCGCTGCGGGGCAGTTACCCGCGATATCGCCACTGAGTTGCTCAACGAGGCTTGCGACTTCATACATCTTGAGGTCGTGGTGAGCCGGAGCAAGAATCTGGAATCCAACGGGAAGTCCCTCGGCACTGACGGCGTTTGGAACACTCATCGCAGGAATTCCGGCCAGGTTTGCGGGGATGGTCGCGATGTCATTGAGGTACATCGCCATGGGATCATCCATCTTCTCTCCGAAACGGAACGCCGTTGTCGGACAGGTCGGCGAGACCAGAACATCGACCTCTTCAAAGACACGCGCAAAGTCGCGCTGAATCAGGGTACGAACCTTCTGCGCACTTCCGTAGTAGGCGTCGAAGAAGCCTGCCGATAGGACGTGAGTGCCCAAGATAATACGACGCTTCACTTCATCACCGAAACCGGCTTCACGAGTCGCAGCCATCACGCGCTCTGCGGTAACAGGGCCTTCGCTGGGCTCGACGCGGATGCCGTAACGCATACCGTCAAAACGCGCCAAGTTCGAGGAAACCTCAGCCGGCATAATCAGGTAGTAGGCAGCAAGAGCGTAATCGAAGCTCGGGCATGAAACCTCAACGATCTCAGCCCCGGCAGCACGCAACTTCTCAACGGTCGCGTTGAAGGCCTCGAGAACATCATCCTGGTAGCCATCACCGGAAAGTTCGCGGACAACGCCGACGCGCAGCCCCTCGATCTTTCCGTCCTTGGCAACCTGAGCGACGCTTTCAGAGAGCGCGGGAACCGGCTCATTCAGAGACGTCGAATCATGGGGATCATAGCCACCGATCACCTCGGTCAGTGCAGCAGCGTCCTCAACCGTGCGGGTTACCGGGCCAATCTGGTCCAGCGACGAGGCCATAGCGATCAGTCCGTAACGCGAAACTGCGCCGTATGTGGGCTTTGCGCCCACGGTACCCGTCACGGCACCGGGCTGACGGATCGAACCACCGGTATCAGAACCCAAAGCCAGCGGTGCCATGAAAGAAGCAACAGCAGCAGCGGAGCCGCCTCCGGAGCCGCCGGGGATACGCTCAAGATCCCAGGGGTTTCCGGTACGACCATAAGCGGAGTGCTCGGTCGAGGAGCCCATAGCGAACTCGTCCATGTTGGTCTTACCCAGGATGGGCATTCCAGCCTTGTGCAGAAGCTCGACGACGGTTGCATCGTAGGGAGGCAGCCATCCCTCAAGGATCTTCGAAGCGCAGGTCGTGGGAACGCCTCGGGTCACCATGTTGTCCTTGACCGCAATGGGCACGCCTGCCAAACGAGGCAGTTCTTCCCCAGCGGCACGACGCGCATCCACGTCGGCAGCAGTTGCAAGAGCACCCTCACGATCGACATACAGGAAGGCGTGGACCTTGGGGTCAATCGCATCGATGCGATCCAAGCACGCCTGAGTGAGCTCAACAGAAGTGATTTCACCGCTACGCAGCAGGTCAGCAAGCTCGCAGGCGGACTTCTTCAGCAACGGATTCATCAGTCCTCCTCCAAAATCTGCGGAACCAAGAACATTCCGTCTTCTTGTGCGGGGGCCTGCGCCAAAACCTCGTCGCGGTCGAGCGTCGGACCAACGACGTCTTCACGCCACACATTCGACAGTGGAATGGGGTGCGAGGTCGCGGGAACATCCGGGGTTGCAACCTCGGAGACCTTCGCAACGGCCTCGGTAATAACGTCTAGCTCACCAGCAATTCTGGTGATTTCTTCCGGTGTAAGTGCAATTCGAGCCAATCCCGCCACACGGGTGACCTCATCAGTACTGATCCTTGCCATAACAAGGATGATACCCGCCCGGGGCGCACCTCTCATACCATGCCCATCGGTCGCCACTTTTGAGTAGGCTTAAAACATGTCTCATCATCGACCGTCTTTTTCTTCGCGTACCCTCAAGGCACTGAAAATCACTGGAGCAGCGCTTGTGGGTGCCCAAGCAGCGGCACTGATCGGCGTCCATATCGTTGATAAGCTCCGTAAAGACCGCGTTCCGCAGGTCGCAGGTGGTTTCCCAACTCTTCCTCCCTTAGACACCGAAGTTGATGGGACGGAGGTTCGCACCTATACCGAGGGCACCTCTCTTTATGAGGACATGCT
>CALHID010000265.1 GCA_938030835.1 uncultured Actinomyces sp.
ATTTACTACAGTGAACGAATGACAGTGACGACCCTGCCCATAATCGTCGCGTTATCACCGGGGATCGGGGCATAGTCCTGGTTGTGGGGGAGGAGCCAGATGTGGTCAGAAGTTCTGGAAAATTCTTTGACCGTTGCCTCTCCGTCAATCATTGCAGCAACGAATTCGCCGTTGATCGCAGTGGATTGACTGCGGATGACAACGAAATCGCCATCAAGGATGCCGGCGTCCACCATGGAATCGCCGTGGACTTCAAGCATGAAAAGTTCGCCATGACCGGTCAATCGTGTCGGTAGTTGGAAGATATCTTCGATTGCCTGTTCGGCGGTGATCGGTGCACCTGCAGCGATTCGCCCAACTAGGGGAATTGCTGAGGCGTCCTCATCTACGTGGCCGGTTGGAATTTCGACCGTAACGATCTCTTGGGGCGACGAGGCCTTCGCGTCTTTTTCTCCGAGAAGAGTTCGTCCAGATTCAGACACTTCGAGTGCTCGGGGAAGCCCGGGAACCTTCTGAAGGTAGCCAAGGCGTTCGAGTGTGTCGAGGTGGTGCTTGACCGTCGAAGGTGAAGAAAGACCGACGATTTGCGCGATTTCGCGTACCGAAGGAGGGAAGCCACGTCGACGCACTTCGGTGTTGATCAGGCGCAGAATTTCGATTTGCCGACCTGTCAATTCTGTGTCGCTGCTCACGATAATCCCTTCGGAACTAAAAACTGGACGGAAATGAGCGTGCTCAATGGTCCACTCACAGTGTTAAGAATACGGGAGAAATTGAGTAAATCAAACATATGTTCGAAAGTGGCTCGACATCTCCCAAAAGAATTGCTATCGTACAAGTGTTCGACGAACATCTGTACGACCGAAAGGGGAACATCGTGAGCACAATGACTGTTGCAGCGTCTCAAGAGGGGACTCGTCGCCCGCACCTTCAACTCGTCTCCGAGGAATCCCTAGCATCCGTTTATGACATTCGTCAGGCGCCATCAGCTCGACGTCGCCGTGAGCTCCTTCGCAATGACGATCCTTCGATGCGTCGTCGCCCGGTCGTCGCAACGCGTTCGTCTTTGGGGCTTCGTCGCTTGGTGAGCGGCGCTCTAGCGTTCATTGCCGCTACGGGAATTGCAGTTGGTGCGGGTCTTGCATTGCAAACTCAGCCTTACGATGGTCCGACCCGTGTGGTTTCTGTGGCAAACGGGGATAGCGTGTGGAGTTTGGCTCAGGGAGTCTCGACCACTCGTCCACTGAAAGATGTCGTCAATGACATCAAAGAGCTCAATGATGTTCAGGGTGCATTGCAAGTTGGTCAGGAAGTGCGCGTCCCGACTCGCTGACCAGCGTTTTATTCTCCCTGTTGCCGTGGTGTCTTAGTTGCGAATCTGATCGATCAACCGTAGTTTTAGAGGGTGCACTGCCCTTTCTGTCATAACCCTGATTCGCGTGTGGTTGATACACGTATTGCGGATGATGGCGCCTCGATTCGTCGGCGCAGGGAATGCACCTCATGTAAGAAACGCTTCACAACACTGGAAACCTCTTCTTTCCAAGTTGTTAAGCGCTCTGGTGTCATCGAGCCCTTCTCGCGGAATAAGGTTGTTGCTGGGGTAAGGAAAGCATGCCAAGGGCGTCCTGTTTCCGATGATGAGCTGGCACTTTTAGCCCAACAGGTTGAAGAGCATCTTCGTACTTCCGGCGTCTCTTCTGTATCCAGCGATGAGGTTGGGAAAGCGATTCTGCCCTTTCTTCAGGATCTTGATGAGATCGCATACCTACGTTTTGCCTCCGTCTATCACGCGTTTAATTCGCTAGACGACTTTGCAGATGCGATTGATTCACTGCGCGAACGTTCTCAGGCTAAAAAGGCGACAAAGACTGCGAAGAACAAATAGGTCAGGGCTGCAGCTGAGCGAATAAAACGCCTGCCTTTTTCCAAAAAAATTCTCGCAGAACGGCTCGAAGAGCTTAAACCTTGCCTTTAGGCTTCCCACTCTTCCATGCCACGGGGCAGCTGCGTAGTCGTGACGGCATGCAGATCGTGAGTTGCGCGGGTGAGCGCAACGAAAAGGTCGCCACTTCCTTGCTCAAGAATGGCGCCCGGTTCGACAACCACGACCGAATCAAATTCCAACCCCTTAGATCCAGCCGCAGTCAGATAACTCACTCGCTGATCCAAAGCGCTTGCCCCCGATTCATCCGCATGCCACAGCTGCGCCTGAGCATCTGGAACGATCACGCAAATACGTCCCTTTCCTTCGCCCTCTTCGCGGTCAAGGCGTTCTTCCATCGCAGAGACGACTTGAGAGATGCATTCCTTAAGTGTGTCTTTGTGTGTATGTGAAACCTGGTAACAGTTGGGAACATCCCGAACAGCTTCCATGGGGTAAAGAACTGGAGTGCCGTGCTGTGCCATAACGGCCTGCGCGATTCGGGTTAGCGCCCGAGGAGTCCTGTAGGAAATTGAAAGAACGAACTCTTCACTGAACGCGCGCGCGGCTGGGCCAAGAGCTTGCTTCCACGAATTTGGACGTCGGTGGCCTCGTTTTTGGTCGAGATCGCCAACAACTGTCATTGAGCGACTTGGGCAACGTCGCAAAAGACAACGCCACGCCATAGGCGAAAGATCTTGGGCCTCGTCAATGACAATATGCCCATAAGTCCAGGAACGGTCTGCCCATGCGCGTTCAGCAAGCGGCCGGAGCGAGGGTGCCTCCTGAGTCTGGCGCATCAGCATATCTGCGGTGACAATTCCGCCGCCCAAGCCCGTTGCATTCAAAGCCTCGTTCGCGCGCTCCCGTTCCTCTTTTTCTCGCTGTTCTTCGGCTCGGCGCTTCTGGGCTGAAGCGAGATCAAGCGTCCCCAAGAGCTCCTCGAGCTCGTCGATCAGTGGAATATCTGAGATGGTGAGCGGCTCATATTGAGCTCGGTACAAGAGGCTCAAGTCTTCGACCGACAGGGGAGTGCCTGCCTTACGGTTCGCTTGAGCCAAGAGATCTGGGCGCGACCACAGCTTGCGAAGGAAGACAGGTGCCTGTGTGGGCATCCACGCCAAGTTAATTGCCCGACGGGCATCAACCGAGTCGCGGATCTCAGACATCCAGGTCCTCAAATCATCAGGATCGATGTCTGCCGTGCTGGATGCATCCCCAGCTTCGACGATTAAACGTCCAGCAAGAAGCTCCATAAGGCCCATCGCGAAAGACTCTCGCGCGACATTGTGTGGACGGCCGCTTCGGCGCGCTCGCGAAAGAGCTTCCTGCACATCTTTGATTCGCAAAGTAACACGGCGATTCCAGACTTGAAGAACTTGATCACGATCGGGAAGACGCGGGATCAGACGAACTGCTTCGCGCAGAATACGACTAAACGCCGCGCGTCCCTTAATCGCAGCGATATCGACGGGATCATCGTCTTGTGCACTCAAGCCGGGGACGATGTCACCGATGGTCATCTGTACGACACCGGATTCGCCGAGGGATGGAAGAACCTGCTCGATATAGCGCAGGAAGGTGCGAGAGGGGCCAATGATGAGTACTCCCGAACGTTCAAGTCTCTCGCGCTGCGTGTAGAGAAGATAGGCAGCTCGGTGTAGGGCAACCGCAGTTTTGCCTGTGCCGGGGCCGCCTTGAACCACAAGGATTCCTCGATCGCTGGCGCGGATCACTCGGTCCTGTTCGCCCTGGATCGTTGCAACAATATCTCCCATTCGGCCACTACGCGCCGAAGAGAGCGCGGACATCAAGGCACCTTCGCCTTGAAGGGTAAGTCCTTGATGCTGTGCCTGATCGACATCAAGAAGTTCATCTTCAACCGAAGTGACTGTACGCGCACGAGTCGCAATATGTCGGCGGCGAACGACTCCCAGAGGCTCTTGGGCTGTCGCTTGATAGAAGGGGGCAGAAATTGGAGCTCGCCAGTCGACAAGAAGGGGAGCAGAGTGCTCATCGAGAAGAGAAATGCGACCGATGTAGTGGGTCGCGTGGTCCTTCATATCGAGGCGCCCAAAGACTAAGCGCTCTTCGACGTTATCCAGTCGGGAAGACAACTCTGCAAAGTGAGTGGCCAGAGCATCGCGCTCAGTCCATCCCTGAGCATTACCGACCCCGTGATTAGCATCGATCTTCTGACGCTGCTCGCGGTATTGAGAACGCAGTTGATCCAATCGCGAGTACGCGCGGTCAACGAATTCTTGTTCTTCAGCCACTGGGGTAGTAGCGCGAGCGGAGTCAGACATTGGGACCTTCCGGTAGAAAAAGTCTGGCGTTCTATTTTGCCCTAATTTCCAGTGATTTTCACTCTCTAAGCCGATGGCGCAAATGTGGGATTAGCCGCGCCTAGGGCGGCTCAACAATGTAGCTTTAGAATGAGTGATACCAGTTGAGACGGTTGGAAACCGAAGGAGGGGAACATGACCGAAACCCAGACTCATGGGGACAACCACCAAGCTCCCCCGATTCGCGCGCGAATTCTGGTCATCTACTTCGATGGCGCGATGGATGCGGGAGCATCCGGTCGTATGGCCGCTGAACAGATGTTGCGCGCCCTTCCAACCACGCATATTGCTGACTTTGAAGCAGAAGACTTCATTAATTATCGGTCACATCGACCAGTGATCACGGTAAAAAACTGGGTGACGCAGGAGGTTGAGCTTCCGAAGATTTCTTTGGATGTTCTGCGTGATGATCGGGGAGAATCTTTCCTCTTGCTCCACGGTCCTGAACCGGACTATCGCTGGGAAGAGTTCGCTGAACGTGTTCGCAAGATCGTCAGCGATGCCGGCGTCGAGGTCGTATTCGGGATGACCGGTGTCCCTTCGGGCGTACCGCATACGCGCCCAACTCCGGTTCATGTCCACACGACCGATGCCTCCCTTGTTCCTGCGCAGCCGCATATGGCTGCGACGATGCAATTCCCCGGGTCGATTGTGTCCTTCCTACAGTGGAAGCTCAAGCAAGCGGGGATCGATGGGATGACTCTCTTGGCGATCGTTCCTTACTACATGTCAGAGTCGGCCTATCCTGCAGCCTCCTCAGCGATTTTGCGTAAGCTTACTGAGTTCTCGGGGCTTTCCCTACCTGTCGGTGATCTGGAGCAGGGAGCAGCAGAGGATTTGGATACCTTCGCAGCCCTTGTCGATGCCAACCCGGAGGTTCAGCACACCGTTCGTGCATTGGAAGAGCATTACGACTCTTTCTCGGGAGATGGTTTGGGAATTCCGCTCAATGCTGTTCCCTCAGCTTTTAGTGTCCAAAATCCTCAAGATAAAGAGAGCGATGCGAGCGGCATTACCGACGCGATCGAGGCCTACCTTGCCTCGGTAACCGATGGTGCTGCTGGCGTAGACGTTACTGAAGAGCCGGCGGAGAAGCCCGTTCAAGCGCCCTCAACCGAGGAGCTTTTAGCTCAGGCACTTGAGCGTATTGCGCAGCGTGAAAAGAAAGGCGAAGGCAGCACCATTCCTCATGCTCCTCGTCACCGCGGTGATGCAACCTCAGTAGAGGTCTCTGGGGAATCAGGTACCGCTGAGGAGCAGACGACCCAGTCGCCGGCTGAAGCCGAGGCTGATTCTGAGGACGAAACCAAGCCGCAGGACTAGAGCGCGCTCTGCGTCCAGCCGACGGCCTCGTCAGTCAGAGGGCGGGTCCCAGCGCGCCACTTACCCAGTTCCTTCCCGCGCAGTGGGCGGGCGGGAAGGGGAAGCTTGCGCAAGAGGCGGTCAAGCTCAACCTCATCGGTGCGGCCGGGAGTAGTTTGTGCAAGGAAAACGATGTTTCCTCGGCGAGCTCCGCGACCAACTTTGGGATCGCACAGTGCTTGTACGTCTGCGAAGGATTCACTCATCCCAGCTAAATCCAGACGCGCGTTGTCGCCACCGCCGTGCGCACTATTTTCAAGGAGGATCCCGTCGCTGCGGAGGACTCGTTGGCATTGAGCTGCGAACTCGGTGGTCCTCAATTGCGGGGGGACAGATTCTCCGGCAAAAGCATCGCGGACAATGACATCGAAGGAAGAATCTCGCAGGGAATCGATCACTTGACGCGCTTCTCCAATACGGATTTTTAGAATTGGAGAACGCGGTAAATCAAAGTGATCTCGAGCAAATTGCGCAATAGTTTGGTCAATCTCAACAACGGTGTGGCGTGAGGCGGGGAAGAGAATAGACCAGGCCCAGGGGAGCGCACACGCCGCGCCACCCAGATGTAATACGCGAATGGGGTCATTGGCTGCGTAAGTTGATTGCAGTGCGCAGGTCGCATGCTGCATGTATTCGAAATCTAGGTAACTGGGATCAGAAGTGTCGATACACGACGACTCCGCCCCGTTAATGAGAAGGGTCGCTCGCGGGCCGTCCCAGCGGATCTCGATTGACGGGGAGTCTAGAGTAGTCATAGGGCTACTGTACGTGGGAAGGAGGATACGATGTCGAATGCTCCGCGCGACCGCCGTGGAAAACGCTATTGGGGCGATGATGATTCCCAGACGAATATTTTGCACATTGACATGGATTCCTTCTTCGCGCAGGTGGAGATTCGTGAAGATCCATCATTGGTAGGGAAAGCTGTGATTGTTGGTGGGAGCAGCAATCGTGGTGTCGTGACCTCTGCGACCTACGAGGCTCGTGCTTTGGGAGTGCGTGCAGGAATGCCAACCGCGCGAGCGCGTGCTCTGTGCCCCACTGCCGTATTCGTTCCCGGGCATTTTGAGCTCTACCGTGAGTATTCGAAGCGTGTGATGTCAGTTATTGGTCGCTTCAGTCCGCTCGTTGAGCAGGTCAGTGTTGACGAGGCCTTTGTTGACGTTCGCGGTTCGCGGCTGCGTTTCGGCAAGCCCATGCATATTGCCGCCGAGATTCGCCGCCAAATTCGAGAAGAAATCGGCCTTCCTGCTTCCGTTGGGATTGCGTCGACAAAATCGGTGGCAAAAATTGCTTCCTCGAATGCGAAGCCGGATGGTGTGCTTTTAGTTCCTGCCCAGTCCACGATTGAGTTCCTTCATGGCCTTCCTGTCGGGGCGCTGTGGGGTGTCGGTGCTAAGAGCGCGCAGGTGCTTGAGCGTGAAGGGATCGAAACAATCGGGCAATTGGCTGAGCACCCCTTGCCTCGGCTATCAAGACTGCTCGGTGCTGCTGCGGCTCACAGTCTTCATGATTTGGCATGGGGGATTGATCCGAGGCCGGTGACTGTCTCGCGTGAAGAAAAATCGGTGGGGATGGAGCGTACTTTCGAAACCGATATTCGCGATAGAGCACTTCTCGATCAGTTCATTACGAAGGCCTCTCACGAATGTGCGAGGAGGTTGCGTGCGGGAAATTGGCTCTGTAAGCAGGTTGCAATCAAAATGCGCGGGGCAGATTTTTCGACCATTACACGTCAGCAACGTCTGAGAGTTCCCACAGATCTAGGTCGAGAAATCGCTGTGGCTGCTCACCAACTGTTTGAACGGGAAACTCTTCCAAGTGGGGGAGTGAGACTATTTGGCGTTCGCGCTGAGGGCTTAATTGCGCGAGATGAGGGATTCGAAGTTGCCCTTGATCAGGATGAACGCCCTCAAGCGGCCGAGCGCGCTATGGATAAAATCCGGGGGAAATATGGTGCAGGCGCGATATCGCTTGCATCACTGCTTGAAGAAAACAAGTAGGATGGGGCTATGGCACTTTCGGATTATGAGAAGCAAGTTCTCGAAGAGATGGAGGCGCAGTTTGGTTCCCAGCCTGCCTCCTTCAATGATCATTCACGTCCGAATGCCAATGCGGAGCAGCAGCCTGCTCGTTTGTCGCCGCGTAAAGTCGCTGCTGGCGCACTGATGATCGTTGCTGGTCTTCTGGTCTTGATTGCCGCTGTGTCTCTTGGCTATTCGGTGATCTCTCTGATCGTTGGAGTAGCCGGCTTCCTCTTGATGGTCGGTGGCGCTTGGTATGCGCTCACTGCGAAGGGAAGTTCCTCGAGTTCGGGCCAAAAACGTAGCTCCTTTATGGAACGTCAACAAGAACAGTGGGATCGGCGTTCGGACGATCGCTAATTCTTAATGCTTCGATTCCTGGTGACATCGTCACCGGGAATTTTTTTATCCCTCCCGAAGGCGCGGGGTAAACCTTCATTCCTGCTTTCCAATGAGTCTCCACTTTCCACCAACGTCGCTCGTGGAGATTCATTTTCTGCAGAAAATCGCTAGTTCTGAAATTTCTGACGAGAAACGCTGAAAATTTCCCCCACTTTCCTCCACCTCAATTTTTCATTGGTATTAAGCGGATTTGTCGCTAAATAAGCATGTAGTATGTCTCGAAATTGCACCAAATTGGTAAATCGTGGAGTAAAGTGGGGGAAGATGTCACATAGGGGAAGGTGGTGAATGATGTTCCTTGGTACCTACGAGCCAAAGCTCGACGACAAGGGGCGCGTGATCCTCCCTGCCCGATTCCGAGAGGATATGGAAGGTGGGGTTGTCCTCACTCGAGGGCAAGAACACTGCATCTACGCCTTTCCTGCCCAAGAGTTTGAGCAGATGACAGTCGAGCTTCGCCGGGCTCCACTGTCCTCCAAACAGGCACGCGACTATATCCGCGTGTTGCTCTCGGGTGCGTATAAGGAGGTTCCGGACAAACAGGGAAGAATTACCCTTCCTCCGGATCTTCGTAAATACGCGGGTCTTGATCGTGAACTCACCGTCATTGGTGCGGGTTCACGCGCTGAGATCTGGAATTCACAGGCATGGAATGACTACCTATCCGTCCAGGAAGACGTCTTCTCGCAAACAGAAAACGAAATTATCCCAGGAATGTTCTAGTCCGCCCTTCCAGGTCTCCTCCCGTTGTTCTGACGTCACTTCCCCGATGGCAGAGCACGGTGGGGGACCTGGATGGACGGGCACCCATCACACAGAAGGAGGGCAGACGTGTCTGTCGACCGCGATCCCGCGCAGCTGCATGTTCCTGTTCTCCTCAATGAGTGCTTGGACATGCTGGCTCCTGCAATTGATGCTCCCGGCGCTGTTCTCATCGATGCGACTCTTGGAATGGGTGGACACACTGAAGCGGCACTGACACGTTTCCCCGAGCTCACCGTTTTCGGTATCGATCGAGATCCTTCGGCGATCGCCCTCGCATCGAAGCGCCTTGAAGCTTTTGGCCCGCGTTTCCGCGCCTTCCACACCACTTACGACAAGATGGATGAGGTTGCTGCGCAAGCCCCCTCTGGAATGGTCGATGGCATCCTCATGGATCTGGGTGTCTCTTCCCTCCAGCTGGACCAAGAAGACCGAGGCTTCTCTTACTCGCATGATGCCCCGCTTGATATGCGAATGAACCCCCAGGCGGGCATCAGTGCAGCGCAACTTTTGGCCTCGGCCTCGAAAGAGGAAATTACGCGGATTCTTCGCGTTTACGGGGAAGAAAAGTTCGCCTCGAAGATCGCTGGACGTATCGTCGCCACCCGAGAGAGCGAGCCTCTGACGCGCACTTCCCAGCTAGCTCAAATCGTTCGCGATTGTATTCCCGCACCGGCACGCCGTACGGGAGGGAACCCCGCAAAGCGCACCTTCCAAGCGCTACGTATTGCGGTCAACGACGAACTGACCATTCTCGAGGCCGCGCTTCCTGCCGCTCTTGCGCACCTGCGCGTTGGCGGTCGAATTGTCATCGAGTCATACCAGTCCCTTGAAGATCGTCTGGTGAAGGACATCTTCCGTCGCGGTGCCACGGATCAGGCCCCCGCTGGTGTGCCCATGATCCCCGAAGAACTTCAAGCTCGCTTGCGTCTACTGACACGTGGCGCACAGCTGGCTGATGACACAGAAAAATCCCATAATCCGCGCTCCGCTTCCGTGCGGCTGCGCGGCGCACAGATGATACGCCCCTGGAAGGAACGGCCATGAGCGGAGCCACCGCGCGCGCACGCGCGACCTCTCGTCCGGCATACGTACGTGAAGATGTACGCCCACTGCTCACAGTGGTGAAGGCTAACCAGCCTCGCCGCTCGGTCATCCCTATGACCTTTGTTGCTCTGGTAATGATTGCTATCGCCATTGTTGTGCCGATGCTGATCAACACGCACATGGCCCAGACCTCCTACCAGATTCGCGAATACCAGATCCAGCTCAATGAGTTGGAGGCGCAATCGTGGACCCTGCAGACGCAGCTTCAGGAGAAGGCTTCTCCCGTCGAGCTTGAGAAGGCAGCGAAGGCTCAGGGAATGGTGCACGCTGGAAAGCTGGGAACAATCCGTTTGGCCGATGGCCAAGTTGAGGGTGGTGTAGCCGCGCGATGAGCAGGTTGCAACGCATTTTCAAGGCGCCTGACACTTCGCCTCATCGCGCGAATTGGATGTCCGGGCTTCTGTTCTTGGGATTTGCGTTCTGCGTCATCCAGCTCATCGTTATTCAGGTATTCCAAAGCTCGACCCTTGCCTCCGAGGGGGAACGAGTACGTACAGCCGTCAGTGAGATTGGCGCAAAACGTGGAGAAATTCTTGACGTTAACGGTGTTGTTCTGGCCGATTCGGTTCAGGCCTACCACATTGCGGTAAATCAGAAGGCAATTACGACCTACGAGCATAAAGATGACAACGGCAATGTTGTCGGCCGTGGTCCTGCCGAGGCCGCAAAACAGCTCTCGCCTCTCCTTCGTATCAGCCAAGCGGAACTGGGCGGCATGATGCTTGGGGATTCGACCTACGTCTATCTGAAAAAGAATGTCGATGCGGTCACCTATCGTGAAATCCGCAAGCTCGACATCACCGGTATTGAATGGGAAGCGGTCTTTGATCGAACCTATCCCAATGGCAATACAGCCGGCCCGATCGTGGGCGCCGTCAATGCCGAAGGAGACGGTGTCTCTGGCTTGGAGGCCTATTTCAATAATTTCTTGCAGGGAACCTCCGGAGAAGAGGCCTACGAAATCTCTCCCAATGGCGCGGTGATGCCCGGTGGAAAGAAGGTCACAAAGGAGCCTCAAGACGGAGGATCGGTCCGTACGACCCTCCATGCAGATCTTCAACACTTGGTTCAAGATGCTTTGGATGCTCGTGTTCGTAAGCACAATGCGGACTGGGGCGTCGTCGTGATTTCCGATGTCTCGACTGGTCGAATCTTGGTACTTGCAGACTCTGGGTCGACGATGCCAAACCCCTCAAAGCCTCAATCTGTAATGGGAGTCCAAGCGCCCTACGAACCCGGCTCGGTCGGTAAGGTTCTCACGATGGCCTCGGCCTTGGAAAAGGGGACGACCACTCCGACGACCGCCTACTCAGTTCCCTACAGCATTAGCCCTGCAGACGCGGGAGGCCCAATTTCGGATTACCACGAACACGGGACCGAAATGATGACGACCACGGGAATCCTCACCCAGTCATCGAACGTTGGAACCATTGAAGTGGGCGAGCAAGTGGGGGACCGCGATCGCTACGACTTCATGACGAAGATGGGTCTGAACCAGGTCACTGGAATCGAATTGGCCGGTGAGTCCCAGGGCATCATGCGCGATTTTGATGCCATTCGAGGGCGTGACCGCTACACCATGATGTTCGGACAGTCCTACGCGATTACGGCTATCCAGCAGAATCAGTTCATTCAAGCGATCGGAAACCGCGGGGTCATGATTGCACCGCGAATTATCGATTCGACAACTGATTCAAAGGGGCGGACCGAGAAGACTGTCTCGCCGCAACCTAAGCAAGTCATGTCCGCGGATCGTTCAAAAGAACTCATTACCATGATGGAATCCGTTGTCATGGATAAGCAAGGTACCGGTCAGCTCGCAAAGGTTGAAGGCTACCGCGTGGCAGTCAAGACAGGTACTGCTGATATTAAAGTCAATGGTGCGGATGCGGTCGTTTCGAACACTGCTGGTCTGGTCCCCGCAGAATCTCCGCGCTTGGCTATTTCGGTTGTCCTTTACAACCCGCGTGTTGCTGGTTTGTCCTCTGATGCTGCTGCACCGCTGTGGAGTGAAGTCACGACCGAGGCCGTTCGCAACCTGGGGATCCCCGCGTCTACAGAAAGTGCCCAGCTGTATCCCACGACACCCTAGTAGGCTAGTGTCCAGACCGTTGGGTAGACCCTAAGGAGAAGAATGCATAGGTCCAGTCGCTGGATCGCTCAGGCATTGGGCGCACAGCTCCACGGAAACGACGTCGAGGTCACCGGGACAGTTGAAACGGATTCACGAGAAATTCGTCAAGGCTCTCTCTTTGTGGCTCGGCGTGGGGAAAATAGCGATGGCCACAACTATCTGGACGCAGCTGAGCGTAATGGCGCGGTGGCGGCGATTGTTGAACACCTGTCTGATTCGCCTTTGACGCAGATCATTGTCGAGGATTCGACCATCGCGCTGGGTGAATTGGCTCGAGCCTACCTTTCAGATTTGCGTTCACACCGGAAGCTGGATGTGATTGCAATGACCGGTTCGGTCGGAAAAACAACGACCAAAGACCTTCTTGCAGCGATCATGAGCGCCGATGCTCCGACAGTTGCTCCTCAGCTGTCTTTTAATAATGAGGTCGGGCTTCCTTTGACGGTTCTGCGGGCTGATGAATCGACGCGCCACCTTGTTCTGGAAATGGGAGCCTCTGGACCTGGACATATTGCATATCTGACGCGGATTGCCCCACCTGACGCCGGAATTGAACTGATGGTCGGGCATGCACACCTTGGGGGCTTCGGCTCCGTTGAAGGCGTACGCGATGCCAAGGCCGAGCTGATTCAGGGGCTTGTATCATCGGGAATCTCGATCTTGAATTTCGACGATCCGCACGTCATGGAGATGGCGGTTCACGCACCCGGGCGAGTGGTCACCTTCTCGGCCTCGGGAAATAGCCAGGCCGATGGTAGCGCCCACGCGATTTCCTTGGATGAGCAGGGGAAGGCTTCTTTCGAACTCCACCTCGATGGGCGAGTGATCCCTGTACACCTAGGACTTGTTGGTATTCACCATGTCGCCAATGCACTTGCTGCGATTACCGGAGCGTGGACGCTGGGAATTGATCTCGATCAGGCCTGCGCCGCTGTCGAGGGCCGCAGGCCAGCCAGCCCACATCGAATGAGTATCCATGAACTGACCCTCAAGGGTAAGAAAGTGACTCTCATCGATGATTCCTACAATGCGAACCTTGATTCTTTCCGCGCGGGGTGCAAAGCCGCTGGAGATTTGGCGGCCAGCCGGCAGCTGGTCGTTGTCGCCGGAGGAATGCTTGAACTTGGTGAAGCCTCACAAAGTACCCATGAACAGGTTGCGCGCTTCTTCGATCAAGCGGGTGCTGATTGTGTTCTTGCGCTGGGGGAGGACTCGCAGTACTACTTCAGTGCGCGAGGCGAGGACCACACTCACCGTCACCTGCGGAATGTTGACGAGGTACTTAGTGCATTAGACGGCATACTGGAAGATAATTCTGTTGTGTTCATCAAGGGCTCGAATGGCTCCGGTGTCTGGAAAGTCGCCGATCACCTAGTGGAGGAGGGCACTTTATGATTGGACTCATTATTGCCTTTGCAGTTGGTCTAGTCCTCTCAATATCGCTCACCCCGCTGTTCATCCGCTACTTGGTACACAATCATTACGGACAGTTCATTCGTCAAGATGGCCCGACGTCACACATGACGAAGCGTGGCACCCCGACAATGGGTGGCGTTGTCATCATTTTCGCCACTGCCGTTGCATGGTTTATTGGAACCCTGACTAACGGTGGTCTTCCCTCGTGGTCAGGAATCCTTTTGGTATTCCTTTTCGTGGGAATCGGGTTCATCGGACTGCTTGATGACGCACTAAAAATCATGCATCAGCGCTCGCTTGGGCTGCATGCATGGGCAAAGATCGTCGGCCAAGTTGCTATTGCCTCGCTGTTCACGTGGGGTATCTTGACGATTCCGAATGTTCACGGACGCACCCCGGGCATCTTTGATATTTCCCTTGCTCGTCCCCTCGGATTGACCTTCACCCAGTGGGGGATTGTTGCGGCAGTCATCCTCATTGTCTTGTGGGTGAACTTCATCGTCGCTGCCTGGTCCAACGCAGTGAACTTGACCGATGGCTTGGATGGTCTGGCCGCCGGCGCAGGTATTTTTGTTTTCGTCGCCTACACCTTCATTTCGTACTTCCAGCTGCTTCAGTCCTGCTGGGGCGACACGGTCAATGTTGCCGCCTGCTACGACACCCGAGATCCTCTTTCCATCGCAATTTTCTGCTCCTCTTTGGTTGGTGCCCTGGCAGGTTTCCTGTGGTGGAATGCCTCTCCTGCCCAGATCTTCATGGGCGACACCGGCTCTCAGGCCATTGGTGCGGCAGTCGCCGGTGTTTCAATCCTGACCGACACTGAGTTCCTTGCGGTTTTGATCGGCGGGCTCTACGTCATTACGACTCTTTCGGATGTCATCCAGATCGGCGTCTTCAAACTCACGCACAAGCGTGTTTTCAGAATGGCTCCTTTGCACCACCACTTTGAGCTCAAGGGGTGGAAAGAAATCACCATCGTTATTCGCTTCTGGCTCATCGCAGCGCTTTTCGCAGTGATGGGAGTTGGTCTCTTCTACGCGGAATGGGTGTCACAACTGTGAATTGGCAGGGCCGCTTCGCAATCCTCGGTTGGGGAGTATCTGGGAAGGCATCAGCACACGCACTTGTAAAACGCGGTGCGCAGCTGTGTGCCTTCGACGGGAGAGCCCGCGAGGATGACCAGTCCGAAAACGACGCGAATGTCGAGTTTGTCAGCGAAGCTGATTCTGATGCGCTGGCGCAGGCGGTCATCGATTGGAAGCCGGATTGCATTGTTGTCTCTCCGGGAATCCCCGCTCACCATCCCATTTTTCCGGCGGCAATAAATGCTGGTGTCGAACTGATTGGCGAGGTCGAACTGGCCTGGCGTCTTCAAGAAGATTCAGAGCACGCTGGCCGTCCGTGGCTATGTGTCACTGGAACCAACGGCAAGACGACGACGGTTGGAATGCTGGGAGCAATGCTGCGAGCAGCAGGTGAGAACGCCGTCGAAGTTGGCAATATCGGCCTACCGATTTGTGAAGCCATTGATACCGATGCAACGGTCTTCGCTGTCGAGCTCTCATCCTTCCAGCTGCATACCGTATCGACTGTTTCTCCGCTGGCTTCTGTGTGTCTGAATGTCGACGCCGATCATCTTGATTGGCACGGCAGCGCACAGGCCTATGCAGCAGATAAGGCGAAGGTCTATCACCTGACTCAAAAAGCCTGTTTCTATCCCGCATCCGATATCACCGTGGAGAACATGGTCGCCGAGGCCGATGTCGTCGAAGGAGCCCGGGCAATTGGATTGACCTTGGGGATTCCTTCAATCTCTCAGGTTGGTTGGGTTGAGGACGCGCTCGTTGAGCGTGCTTTTGTCGAGAAACGCCATATGCAGGCCCAATTCTTAGCTGAAGTCGATGACCTTCGCGTTGCCTACCATGACGGTGTTACGGATGCTGCGCGTATGGATGCAACCGCTGCAGCCGGTCTTGCGCGCGCCTTTGGGGTGCCTCCAGAAGCAGTTGCGGAAGGTCTTCGAAGCTTTACCCCCGCTCATCACCGCCGTGCAGTGATTTCACATGCAGCCGATGTCACCTGGATTGATGATTCTAAGGCGACAAATGCCCATGCGGCCGTAGCTTCGCTGTCCGGAATTACTCCTGGCACTGCGGTGTGGATCGCAGGAGGAGATACGAAGGGCCAAGAGTTTGGTGACCTGGTTACTCGCGTTGCACCGGTTCTGCGAGGTGTTGTTGTCATCGGCAAGGATCGCAGTGCGATTGTGAATGCGCTGCGCCAGCGCACACCTCAAGTTCCCTTCGTTGAGGTCGACGGGCATGAGGACTGGATGTTCTCTGTCGTTAACGAGGCCGTGGCTCTGTCCCGCCCGGGAGATACAGTTGTGCTTGCACCCGCGTGCGCATCCTGGGATCAGTTCCGTTCCTATGCACAACGTGGGGATGTTTTCCGCGATGCGGTTAAACGTCTTGAAGCGAATTGGGCGGCGCAATGAGCTCCCTACTGGAGCGCCTGCATATCCCGCGTTTCGAATTCGCGTCGAAAGAACGTGGAGATCGGGTGTATTCGCCTGTCGCCACCTACTATCTGATCGTTATCCCCGCACTCATTTTGACCGTTTTCGGTTTGGTGATGGGGTTTTCAGCTTCTGCAGTGACGACTATCGCCAGTGGTGGCAGTCCCTACTCGGCATTCTTGCGTCAGCTGCTCATTATTGGCGTCTCCTTCCTGCTAGCGGCGATTTTTATCCAAAGAATCCCCTCGGCAGTGTGGTACCGCCTTGCGCCGGCCATTTATCTTGCGGCCCTGTTTTTCCAGGCACTAGTCATGACACCACTGGCGGCATCACAGGGCGGAAACACTAACTGGGTGTCGCTTCCCGGACTTGGAACATTCCAGCCCTCGGAGTTTCTCAAACTGGCGTTGATCGTTGCCTTGGGACGCTCACTGTCGCGGGAAGGCGCTCGCCGCAATGACTGGCGACAGATGGCAGTCACGGTAGGGCTTCCCATTCTTGGTGCTCTTGTCGACGTCATGCTCGGTAAGGACATGGGCACTGCGATGGTCATGGCTGCAGGAGCGTTTGGCGCCATCTGGGTTGCGCGGCTTCCACGCAAGTGGTTTGCAGTTATTTTTCTTTCTGCGATTCCAGTTGCTGTCTTCTTAGTTTTCCAAAATCCCACACGTATGAAGAGAATTCTTGCAATTCTTCCGTGGAATCGTCCCGCGCGTAACCTTTCGGCCCCCGAGCAGATTGACCACGCGCTGTGGGCACTTGGCTCGGGAGGACTAACGGGTCTTGGCCCTGGCGCATCTCGAGAAAAATGGAACTATCTCCAGGCAGCGCATACCGACTTCATCTTGGCAATTATTGGCGAAGAATTTGGCCTCTTAGGGACGCTGACCATTGTTGCGTGCATCTGTTTGATGATTTGGGGGATGGTACGGCTCATCCACTCAACCAATTCGTTCTTCGCAACAATTGTCAGTGGTGGCATCGCTGCATGGATCGGCATTCAGGCGATTATTAATATTGCGTCTGTGACTGGGCTTGGTCCGGTTATTGGCGTGCCTCTGCCACTGGTGTCTTATGGCGGTTCGTCCTACCTCTTCACGATTTCGGCCATTGCATTGGTTGCTGCTTGCGCGCGTGAGAACGCGGGAATGCCTATGGGACTGAAATTTTCGGCGGGATCCTCGCGCGACCCGCGGCTTTCGCGTCGACGCCGCCGCGCAGGAAAGGCTAGCGCTGGATCTACGGAAGGAACACGATGACAAAGAAGATTGTTCTTGCAGGTGGTGGCACCGCTGGGCACGTGAACCCCTTACTGTCGACCGCATTGGAACTTCGTTCACGCGGGTATGACGTCGTTGCTCTTGGAACCTCTCAGGGGCTGGAAACAACGCTGGTTCCCGCTGCGGGTGTCGAGTTGGTGACTATTGAGCGTGTTCCGCTGCCACGTAAACCTTCTCTGCAGTTCTTCTCTCTGCCGGGGCGTATGAAGCGTGCGATTGCACAGTGCCGCTCAGCCCTGAGTGGGGCAGATGCGCTCGTTGGTTTCGGCGGATATGTTTCTACTCCCGCATACCTTGCCGCACGAAAGATGAATCTTCCGATCATCATCCATGAGCAGAACGCCCGTCCTGGACTCGCTAACCGAGTCGGTGCGCGCTGGGCATCGGCCTTGGGATTGACTTTTCCCTCGACTCCTTTGAAGGCAAAGCACGGAGTGACTGTGGTGACCGGTCTTCCTCTGCGTCCCGCCATCCAGGCTCTTGCCGCCGCTCGTACCACCGAAGAAGGACGTGAATCTGCGCGCCGCGCGGCGGCCTCGAAGTTGGGGGTCGACCCCAATATGCAGACCCTCCTCATCACCGGCGGTTCCTTGGGAGCTCTCAATGTGAACCGCGCGATGGTGAAAGTCGCCGCTGAGCTGCCCGAAGGGGTGCAGGTTGTCCATCTCACCGGCAAGGGGAAGGACCAAGAGGTTCGCGATGCGGTGAAGGCAGCTGGTGTTGCTGATCGTTGGCACGTCATTGACTACCTCTCCACAATGGAAGACGCGCTTGCCGTTGCCGATTTGGTCGTGTGTCGCTCGGGCGCGGGTACGGTTGCTGAAATGACCGCACTGGGACTGCCCTGCGTGTATGTTCCGCTTCCCATCGGTAATGGTGAGCAGAAGTTGAACGCCGCGGATCATGTTGCGCAAGGTGGTGCGCTTCTTGTTGCAGACCACGACCTGACTTCTGATTACGTTCGGGGCACGATCTTCCCGCTGCTCGGGAGCGAAAAACTTTCTGAAATGGCCATCGCGTCCCGCGCGCTTGCGCACCCCGATGGCGCCCAACAACTTGCTGACCTTATTGAATCGACTCTTCAGAAGAAGGACCAGAAGTGAGTACTTCGCATCGCTTCCATCTCATCGGTATCGGCGGCGCTGGAATGTCAGTGGTTGCTGAGCTTCTTAAGGATCGAGGTCTTGAGGTTTCTGGTTCTGACCAGAAGGAATCTCCCATTCTTGATCACCTCCGTGATGCAGGAATTGAGGTGTTTGTTGGTCATGATGCTGCCCATGTTCCTGCTGACGCTGTAGTTGTTGTGTCCACCGCGGTACGTGAGAGTAACCCGGAGCTGGCCGAGGCCCGTCGACGCGGGCAAAGCGTCATTCACCGTTCCCAGGCTCTGGCTCTGGCTGCAAGCGGTATGCGTTTTGTGGCAGTTGCGGGAGCACACGGGAAGACAACGACTTCAGCGATGCTCTCGATGGCACTTCGTGATGCCGGTGAAGATCCCTCGATTGCAGTCGGTGCGGTGATTCCTCAGCTGGGCTCGGGTGCCTACTTGGGCAGCGGAGATATTTTCGTTGCCGAGGCCGATGAATCCGATGGCTCCTTCCTCAACTACACTCCGTGGATCGAGATTGTCACCAATGTCGAACCTGATCACTTGGATCGCTATGGTTCGCGCGAAGCTTTTGAGCAGGTTTTCGTTGACTTTGTTGGCTGTCTACGCCAGGGCGGAACCTTGGTGTGCTGCGGAGAAGATGGTGGAAGTGCCCGTTTGGCTCGATATGCCCGAACTCAGGGCATTGATACCGTGACCTACTCGCGCTCCGGTCATGAGAGCGCAGACTTGGGCGGAAGCGCAGATGTCATCATCGAAGAGGCTCATACTGATGGCCATACCGCTTCGGCGCTCTTGGCCTGGGGTGATGTGAAGGCCGAAATTCATCTGACAGTTCCTGGAATTCATAATCTTCTCAATGCCTGTGCGGCTTGGATTGCAGGAGTTCGCTTGGGAACCGACGCGCAGACCATGGCTCACTCTCTTGCTGCATTTGCTGGAACTTCTCGGCGCTTCGAGTTCAAGGGACAGATTGGCAGCCGTCGTCTGTTTGATGACTATGCACACCATCCCACCGAGGTCGCTGCAGCATTGCAGCAGGCTCGTACTGCAGCCGGTGATGGGGAAGTAAGCGTGGTTTTCCAACCGCACCTGTATTCGCGTACTCAGGCTTTCGCCGAGCGCTTTGCCCAGGCACTTTCACATGCGGATCACGTCTACGTCTGCGATATTTACGGCGCGCGTGAGGATCCGGTGCCCGGCGTAACTTCTCAGCTCATTACTTCGCATCTGTCTCGAGCACACTACGTTCCCGATATGCATGAGGCCGCACGTATGGCTGCCCGCGAGCTCGGCGAGGACGGAATCTTAGTCACAATGGGTGCTGGCTCAATTACGCAGGCCGGTAGCGATGTTCTGGATGAGTGGGAGCACGAGGAGCAGGGGAGCGGCCAGTGAAGCAGCCCCCGCGCCCCCGTCGTTCCCGTTTTTCTTCCGCTCCCGAGGCCTCTTCTGTGCCAGAGGTTTCTTCTGAGGCCTCGCAGGACTTTGCCGCGCCCGAGGAAGCACCCGGGGAAGGTTACTCTTCCGCTACCGTTGCTTCTTCTCCCGAGGCCGTGCTTTCGGATCGCCCTGCGCCCTCTTTGGCTCAGGCCTCGTCGGCAGAGGAAAAGAAAGAGACAGAACGCGCTGCACGTAGGAAGCGAAATCGCGAGTTACGTCGCGCGAGGCGTGAGGCACGCGCACAGCCACCCAGTAGCGGAGAACTGCTCAACCGTCCATTGGGGCAATCGGATGCGGCTGCGATT
>CALHID010000266.1 GCA_938030835.1 uncultured Actinomyces sp.
TGAAGAAAGCACTAGGCCCTCCAAGGCACCCGGAAGGAAGAGCGCACGCACAACAAGAGCGAGGAAGAGGACAACCAAAAGAGGAAGGAAAATCTTATTGGCCTTTTCAACCCCTCGTGCGACACCGAAAGAGGCGATGAGCAAAATGCACGCCCACACCAAGACAAGCGGGATCGCAACGGCCGCTACTGGGGTCCATGAGAATTCATCAGAACCGACGGTTCCCAGGAAAGAAGAAAGGAAGAAGGTCTGCGAGTCTTCACCCCAGGCCTCGGTAATCGAATAGAAGACGTAGCTTCCAGACCACGCAACAACCGCGGCGTAGTAGGTAATAATCACGAAGCAGATGAACACGCACAACCAGCCGAGGAACTCTCCCTTGGCGTTCATGCGGCGGAAGGCCCACGGAGGGGTTCCACGGAACTTATGGCCAACAGCGTACTCGAGCCAAAGGATCGGGATACCAGCAAAAAGCAGAGCGACGAGATAGGGAACAAGGAACGCTCCACCGCCGTTGGTGTAGGCAACACCTGGGAATCGCCAGATATTACCCAAGCCGATCGCGGAACCGATTGCCGCAATTAAAAAGCCAGTTTGGCTGGTCCATGTGTCGCGCATGCGACGTTTCGCAGGAGATGCTGCCGTGCTCATGTAGACGTTTCCTTCCTTAATACAGGCCCAAACCTAGTGACGTCTCAGGAGCCGAGCAATACTTTTCCACTATGCGAAACGAGAGCGGCAGGATCGATAAACCCACGCAGCAATAAAAACAAGCGTAACAACGCAGACAATTGATGCTCCCGCCGGAAGATCCAAAGACCAGGAGAGGTAAATACCACACAGAGAACTCAGTACACCGATGACAAGAGCAGTTCTGATCATCGCACCTAGTGAATTTGTCAGAAGCCGAGCACTTGCGGCGGGGGTAATGAGCAGTGCAAGAACCAAGATATTGCCAATGATCTGGACGGAGATCACGACAGCACCGGCAACACTGATATAGACCAGTAGATCCAGAGCCATTACCGGCAATCCGGCGACTCGAGCGCTCTCTCGATCAAGACTCACCGCAACAACCTCTTTGTGAAAGAAAGCAAAAACCCCGACGATCACTGCTGATGCAATCAGTACGAAAGGCACTTCAGAAGCGGGAATGCCCGTCAGCGAGCCAAAAAGGAAATCTTGGAGAGACCCCGCATATCCCGGAGCCCAAGAAATGATGACCAATCCCAAACCAAAGGCCCCAACGAAAAGAACACCAATGATTGAGTCTTCCTTCAAACGCCTATTTTGGGAAAGAAGTGCAACAAGCACAGCAGTTCCGACGCCTGCAAGCGTTCCCCCCAATACCAGGGATCCCGAACAGACAAAAGCGATCGCAAGGCCGGGGAAAACAGAGTGAGCAACGGCGTCTCCAATGAAAGACATCCCGCGCAGGACAACATGACAGCCAACAACCGCACATACGCAGGCAGCAACGCAGGTGACAAGAATGGCACGGGGTAAGAAAGCCAATGCTGGATTCGTCAGATCGCGAAGAAAGTCAATGATACTCAGCACTTAGATCACCCCCAGGACCTTGAGCAGAGGATTTGACGGGCGAATATCAAAGGTGCGCATCCACACCTCAGGATCGCGAATTTCTTCCGGTTTCCCCGAGGCAACAACAGTCGAGTTCAGCAAGAAAAGTCGATCACAGGCATCAATAGCCCCAAGAATGTCGTGGGTTGTCATGAGGATGGCGCAACCAGAGAGAGCGAGCCTGCGGAAGACATCCATCAGACTTTCTTGAGTCGGCATATCCAGTCCAGTAAAGGGTTCATCCAATAGAAGCAATTGCGGGCGTAAAGCAAGAGCTCTAGCAACCAGCACTCGCTGACGTTGGCCACCCGAAAGCTCCCCGATCACTCGGTCTCCAAGCTGCGCTAGACCAACCTGATGCAGTGCCTCTTCGACGGCGCGATGGTCGTTGATCTTAGCCCGGCGCCCCCATCCAATCCGGCGAACTCGCGCACTGAGGACCGCCTGACGGATGCTGATAGGAAAATCCCAAGCAAATTCATGACGCTGCGGAACGTAGCCCACTGAACGGGGCTGAAGCGGGAGGCCCATTGAAGTGATGTGAGTCGAGCGAGAAGGAATCACGCCGAGTATTGCGCGTAAAAGAGTCGTTTTTCCGGCACCGTTTGGACCAATGAGCGCGCTGAACTCCCCGGGAGCAACGGTGAGTGAGACCGATTTGAGTACCTCGCGTCCGGGATAGGACACGTCCAAGTTGCAGATATCGAGTGCTGAAACCGAATTCTCAGTACCCATCAGACATCACTTTCCGCCCCGAAGTCACGAGAAACATCCTCGCGTGCTTCCTCAATCTGCTTTTGAGACTTCTTCGTCCGATGCGCAACGATGATAAAAGCAATCACACCCAAGGCCAGACAGATCGCTCCGTAGATCAGATACTCGATATTTCCGCCTTGTTCACGCGCTACCTGCGGCTTGGCAGTGTGCGTCCCCTCTTTCGTCGAGGCCGCGAGTGCACTTGGCGTAAGTGCGCGGGCTTCTTCAACCTTTGCCTCATCGCCAACGACAAACCGAAGAGTATCTGCCACGCATTGCGGTCTCTCTTTATCCCCAAAGCACCAGCGCACACTGAGCGCATAAGCTCCAGGAGCAGAAAACGCCCAATTCGCGTGAACATGCGTATTAGCTTCAACCCAGATATCGGATTGGGAGGAGGTAGACGAGTCGTATAAGACTGTTGGTGCGCCAAAAGCCCCATCTTGTAGGAAAAGCCATGCGTGGCCTGGTCCTTGAAGGTTCCCCAGTGTCATTGTTGCGCCACTGCCCATGACCTTAATGAGTTCGGGGTCTTGAGTGTTCCATCCCAGCCAAACGACCTTGGGGTTTTGAGTCTGAGGAATGACCCAGTAGGACTCTCCCTCATGCGCGTGTAGGAATGAATAGCTGGGGTCTGAGGGGACCTGAAGCTTGCCCGAATCGCTCACGCGAAATACAAGAGTGTCCAAAGGGCGCCAGATCGGTGTTTCTCCTGAGTCATCACGTGCCAGAATCTCAGGTTTTGAATCAACAATCTTTGGGCCCAAGTCAACGTGACCGCGTTCAATCGTCGCTTCTTCTCGCACCACCTGTTCTGAGGAATCTACGTGCTGAGTGAGAGGATCATCCGCTGCCGCTGGCAGAACTAAACTGGCGCTCACAGCAATACCGACAAAGAGCGCTGATATTCCCCGCGCTATATTTATCGAAGCGGTCCTTTTCATGATGTGAGGTCCTTTCCTAAACACCGCGATAGCGAGCGAGCATTCGCTTTCATCATGTCGATATATGTCGGGGCTTCTTCATCCAATGTGTCGCCATACAGCCCGCAGACTCGAACACCGTTTTCTTCCGCAACTTGCGCAATCACAGGGTGACGCTTGCGCTTTTGCGGTTCCAAGAAAACCGCGGATATTTTCATATTCTTCAAGGTCTCAGCGATGCGTTTGCGATCGGCAATTGAGGCCTCGGTCCCGTCCTGAGCACTCAGATAGCCTGCGATTTCAAAGTCATAAGCACGTGCAAGATAGGCATAGGCATCGTGCGTAGTGACTAGCTTGCGATCAAGTGGATTGATGCCTGCAATCGTCTGTGAAACCTCGCGATCAGTCTCATCGAGTTTCGCAATATAGGCCGAGGCATTGGCTGCGTATTGCGCGCTGTGCTCAGGATCGCGCGTTGATAGCGCATTCTCAATGACTCGCACATAAGCCTGCGCATTATGAATGTCATGCCATGCATGTGGATCAATGTCACCGTGGACGTGTTTGCCCAGCACTGCTTGAGGCAGAACATAGGCCTGACCATCACCCGAGCCAATAAACTCCCATCCTCGGCCTTTGGGAATCTCGCGCAAAGTACGTGATGGAACGTCAATCAGCACTCGCTCGATATTCAAAGACGCAAGAGTCGAAGGTAAGCCGTTGTTCTCCTCCACGGCTTCGCGTAGCGGTGCCCCCTCGGGTACTCCACCGTCTTTCTCTCGGTCAACCATCAGGGTTAATGCGCGAGACTTCAGGTCCACGGTGATGTCGCTGTGGCCTCGGCGCAAAAGAAAGAGACCACGTTCCCGGGCAACTTTCTCTGAATCAATTCCCACCGCAAAAGTCACCTGCGAGGCAGGAAGCTCAATGGGCTCTGCGTCAGCCGTCACTCGCAAGCGCGCTCGTAAATGCAGCGTGTAGACACCGGGCTGAGTAAAAACCCAGCTCATGTGTTGGTGTGCCCCAACGGGCAGAATCGAAGTGTCGGTTGCCCAATGATTACCGGCATCAAAACCATCTCGCGAGGCAAAGGCAATCTCGGGACTTCCAAAACTTGTTGTGATGTAAGCAGATGCGTGCCCTGGCCCCTCAACATCAGTGACAGAGAGTTCAACTTGGGAGGACCGCGTTGCCCCACTCTGGCTTCCGTCACCGTAGACTCGCATTCCAAGCCAGGGCGTATCCAGGGAACGATCTTCAACAAGAGGAATCAAACTACCGCCAAACTTTGCGCTTTCTTCCGCCAAGGACAGCGAAAGAGCGTCCTTGGGAAGATTCGCATCAAGAGCACGGATCACCGAGTGGTCTTCGAGCATCAGGTAGTTCGTAACAGCGATATCCGCGTAGGCGATATCACGGATGCCTCTCAGGCTCAGTTCCCAGGAATGCGGATCTGCACCGTTGGGAATCAGCTGATGAACATCGACATAGTCGCCACCGACATTTCGTGCTAAATCAGCCAAGATCCCAGTTGTGGCTACGATACTCAGTCGCTGTGATGAGGCATCGACATGCGGCGTGCAGCCTCCAGTTACTCCAGAAAGTACGCATGCAAGGGCTACTACTGCAATTCGCGCAATCTTCACTGCCTCACCCGCATGCGAGTCGAGACCACGACGCACCCGCATCCCATGAGGAGGGCCGCGAGGATTATGGGAGCAAGCTCTGCCGCGCCCGCACCCGTTGATGCTAAGCTGCACGGCTGCCCCGAGGCCGTGCGGCCAACGATTGCGTAAACCAGAGGACGTCCGTGCTCCCCTGTTCCACCGGCTGCGATCAAGGACCCAGCCGTTCCACTTCCGCTTCCGCGTAAGTCCTCGCCACGAGGGGTGACACTCATGGCGATCGTGAGTTGGTAGGAGCCTGGCTCGGTGAAGACCCAGTTTTGGTGAGCATGAGTATTGGCAGGCAGGGTGTAGCTCGTTCCTGCACCGTCGAAAACATGAGTGCCGATTCCCGCACCCAGACTTCCCGACTCAAAAACTGCGACATTTCCAGGGCCTTGAACATCAAGGAGAGAGAAACGGACCTGCCCACTGGTCTCAGTCACGATTTCTTCACGCTGTGAATTCATCCCGAGCCACGGGACCCCTCGAATCTGGGTAGCGGGAATCATCCACACGTCCTGCCCAGGCGCTGCGGCAAAGCTCAGAGCTTCAGGAGCCTTGATCTTTGCCTTCTCTCCCAGCGCGAAGGTCATTGATGCGGGGTCTTTCCACACCGCAGGCACAGATCGGTCGTCTTTAATTCGCGCGACTAATTGACCGTTTTCAATGGCCGGTCCCAGATCAAAGTGCCCATCAGTAATTCCGCCTTCACTACCAACCTGAAGATTCAGGGTCGTAATTGCCTGATTGGGAGTTTCGCTATCGCTGCGGATACGTGAGACTTCATCTTCATCTGCTTCACGGGTAATACGAGTTGCAATACAGCGCTCAGACCCAACGCGCTGGGGTGCATCACGCGTGAGTGATTCTTCCTCGCCGCCTGCAGCGCTTTCTTCAACCGCTGGAGGAAGTACACCACCACTTTGAACAGCTGAGTTTTGCGGCGTCGACACCCCTTGGGCACCTCCTACCTCAATGAGGTACGTGGCACTACGTGTCGTTTCAAAAGAACCGTCATTTCGATATGCACGCGCCTGAACGCTCAGTTCATAGATTCCTGCTTGAGAAAAGACCCAATTGGCATGCGTGTGCGAAAGATAATCTTGAGCAATTGTTGAGCCATGTGGATCTAGTTCAAATCCTCCCGAACGCAGTCGCGAACTACGACCCGAAAGGAAGTCTTCGGTCCACAGTGAAATACGTCCCCCATTGGGATTGGAATAGCTGACATCAAATTCAACGCGTTCAAATCCTGCTGGCGCTAGAGAGAGAACATCCCATCCTGGCCACGGCAAAGTTGGGTCTTGAGTTTGCGGAAGGAAATAGCCGCTGCCACCGGCAACAATGTCTTGAGGCAGCGAGTGTGTAAGAGCTGAAGCAGGAACGATCAAGCGAAGTTCTTCAGCTTCGTGTTGGACTCCCGATCCGGTAACGTCTTCCATCACCTTCAATACGGGCAGTCCCAGATCATCAAGCGTCATGTAGAAGAGGTCAATATGCCCGTGGTCAAGAACAAGACGACGCTCGCTAAAGTCCGCGCGAGGAGCCGCTTGGGTGTGCGCACTAATTGACGAGGCCACTGAGGCTTCGCGAGCCTGCCTGGCCTCTGGGAGCGGGGTTACCCCGCTCTGTGCGGATTCTTGCTCTTGAGCGCTCTTCGGGGACGAGACTTCAGTGCTCTGCGCGGACTTTTGCGTCTGGGCCTGGGGAGCTTCAATGCTCGCGCTAAACTCGGCCTCGGCGATAAGACGAGGCTCCTGCCCCGGGATTACTTCCTGAATGCGAAGACGCAGCGAGCGAATACCTAGCTCAGTAAAACGTGCATGCAGGGGGCCAGCTGCGAAGTCCTCTCCCCTGGCCTCGAGAACAAATCCCCGAAAAAGTTCCTCGGTACTGTCGATTTCTTCTTCAAATGCGCTTCCGCGGTCGAGGCGATCGAGGGATTCAAAGCCAAGTGAGTGCGGAGCAATATTTTCCACATCTGCGGAATCTGCTCGTGCGCTAAGTTCAACGGAATAACGTGAATCCAGCGTAAACACAGAAGGGTTGAAATTAAGCGCGAGATCATAACCCGCGTCGATATCACGATCAAGGTCCCGAGCGACCGGGGTTGTTCGAAGCAGAAGCGCGCCATCTTGAAGAGGAAGCTCTTCTCCCTTTTCTCCAGTAGTACACAGAGACTTCGGCGTCTCGTTGTTATCCCCAAGGCACGTCGAAACTTGAAGGCTATCGCTTAGTTGGTGCTCGTCTTGGGAGGAGGAAAGAGCCTCCGCTTGAGTCGGGGCTGGAAGAAGAATCCACGCGCTCATCACTGCAATAGTGATCAACAGCGAAAACAGGGCACGTGTTGTCCTGCGGCATAATGATGACATGACCATCTCTCTAGAATGATAATCGTTCTCATTCCCATTAAAGAGGGTGGTCACGCCTCAAGTCAAATGGACAGCCTGGCTCTAGTTAAATCCCAACACCCACTGAGAAATGTGATAACCCGCCATAATCACCGCGCGTCCCGGCTTTGAGCGCATCGCAATTAGGCGCCCAAGCAGATCCTTACGTACTGCGTCATAGGCCTCCGGCTTCTTCATTTGAAGCTGCGCCCAGAGCTCATCCTTACGAGCGAGATTCTCCTCAGTTCCCGAGCGCAAAAGCATCACCGTGCAGATGACACAGTTGATACGCAGGTAGTGGACAAGATAGCGGTACAGATGAGGCGGAACCTCATTAGGAGCTGGAATAGCATCGACCATTGCCGCATTCACCCGCAGTAATTGATCAACCCGCGAGATCATGACCTGCTCATTGACCGATTGATCATCACGCCCAATGAAATAGCGGTAAAGATCAACATCGAGATACTCAAAAGTACGGACATCAATGACCGGAACAAAAGAGTAAATGAAATCAACATAGAAGGTGTGCTCAGGAAGCACCAGACCAGAGCGACGAACCAAATCTGTCCGCAAGATTAAGGCATGCATCATCAGATACTGGTCGTACCGACAACGACGAATCTGATCCCATGAGATCACGCGATCCCTAGGCATCACATTTCCATAGCGGATGACTGCTTTATGAGTCTTCCCCTGCTTCTCATACACGTAATTGGCAACCAAAAGATCTAAGGGCTCACCCTGAGCTTCGCGAAGCTCCAAGCGCTCAAGAGCACGCTTAAGTGCTAAGCGATCCAACCAGTCATCTGCATCGAGGATTTTGAGGTAGCGCCCACGAGCACCTGCAATACCTGCGTTAACAGCACCACCGTGGCCAGCATTCTCCTGGTGGATGACACGGATATGATCTGGATCCGATTGGACTAATCCATCGGCAATCTCAGCCGTGGCATCCGTTGATCCATCATCAACAATAAGCACCTCAACCTGATCAAATCCACGCACTGAAGAGACAGCGCGATCAAGGTAATCCTGGGCGTTATACGAAGGAATGACAACGGTGAGCACAAAACTTGGTTCCACCTGTTGAATGATAGTGCATGAAGCGCCCTTTCTTAGCGAAATATTATGAAAACATGGCGCTTTTCGGGCTATCCTTGATGAAAGGGCTAATTCGCAATGGGGAGGCAATTATGAGCCAAGCACAAGAAATCCTTAATGCACTGGGTGGCTGGGATAACCTGACCGACCTTCAGCATTGCATCACCCGAATCCGCGTTGATTTTAAAGATGATTCGAAGATCGACGAGGCCGCGTTGCGCAAGGCCGGTGCCTTTGGTGTCGTCGTCGTTGGCTCGCACGCACAGATCGTCATGGGTCCACAGGCAGAGGAAATCGCAGAGGAAATTAACACACTGAAGTGAGTCTTCAGCTCCTCTCCCCCATCCCTGGAACCCTGCGAAACCTCGCAGATCTTTCAGATCCAGTTTTTGCCCAAGAGATCATGGGTCCGGGTTTCGCGATCATCCCCGACGAGGTTGACACTCTCAACATACTCGCGCCCACAGCTGGGACACTCACTCATCAGCTTCCCCATGCCTGTGCTCTGACAACACCTGATGGCCTGAGCATTTTGATACATGCGGGGATTGACACTGTACTGCTCAAAGGCGAAGGCTTTTCAAGCCTCTATCAATTAGGACAGCAGGTTCGTACTGGGGACCCGCTCATTACATGGGATCTTCGTCCAGCGCGCCAAGCAGGATACGACCTTGACGTTGTTGTGATTGCTATGCAACCGCCACAGACACATTGTCAACTATTAACTGCGCCTAGTTCGCACCTAGATACGTTGGTGCCCTGCGCAGATATACGCAGGGCACCAAAAAGTAGCTGAATCCTAGCGAATGTAGCGATCTACGCTGGTCAAGAATCGCTTGACACGGTCACAATGCACCATGTCATCAATCAAGACCTCTTTGCCATTAAAGGAATGAAGTGGAACACACCAATTAGGGTATTCAGCATTCGTACCCGGAAGATTTTGCGGCAATTTCTCACCAACAACGTCCACCAGAGAGACAGCCAAAAGAAGTGCAGGAGATGCAGCAAGGTAGGCGTGCATCGCAAGAACAAGTTCTTCCTCACTGGGGTCATCTTCGTGAATGAAGCCGCCTTCTCTCAATCGCGAGACCATTCGTTCACGCTCGATGCGATCCGCATCGCGAACCTGGTCAAAGTCTTCGACCAAGAGTCCCAACTCATTGCGCAGTTCGGTGTGAGCACCTTCTAGATAGCCCAATGTCGGAGGCAAATCATGCGTTGTTACTGCCGCAAGGCAAGAGCGGCGATAGTGATCCGGCCATAGTGGCCATCCACTGCCATCCTTCTCAAACCACAGGACGGAAGTACCCAAGATTCCACGATCATTGAGATAACCGCGAACCCAGGGCTCAACGGTTCCCAAATCTTCGCCAATGACAACCGCACCGGCCCGCTGGGCCTCGAGTAGCACAATGCCCACCATGGCCTCGTGATCATAGGACACGTAGGCTCCAGCCTGCGCACCCATCCCTTCAGGGATCCACCACAAGCGGAAGAGACCAAGGATATGGTCAATACGAACCGCACCCGCGTACGAGAGTACAGAGCGCAGCATATCCCGAAGCGGCGCATATCCCATTTGAGCCAGTGAGCGCGGTGACCACGGCGGCTGCGCCCAATTTTGTCCCTGCTGAGAGTACATATCCGGAGGTGCACCAACACTCATACCCGGAGCGAAGGCATCGGGCATCGACCAAATTTCTGAACCCTTCGAGTGCACTCCCACCGCCAGGTCAGACATGATCCCCATATCCATACCCAAACGGCGAGCACCTTCTTGAGCTCGGATCAACTGGTCGAAAACGATCCACTGGCACCACTGCCAAAACTCGATGTCAGAGGAGAGACGCTCACGTGCCTGCTTGACACCCGGAGCATCAATGGATGCATAGCGCTGGGGAAGCTCAACATCGCCATTCTCAAAGACCAAAGCCGACCACAGAGCAAAATTCTCTAAAGACTCCCCGCCTTGAGCACAAAAACGCTCAAACTGCGCCTGACGACTAATCGATCGAGGGAGTTCAAAAATTTTACGCAGTGCTTTGACCTTTGACTTCCATGAGAGGTCACGGTCGACAATATCCTCATGGCTACGGGAAGCATGCGCGTAGCGTGTAATTACCCCTCGCTCCCTACTGTCCATGTGCACATACTCATCGATGGCTTCAGGACGAATGTAGAGAGGACTGGCCCATCGACGCGACACGGGAAGGTATGGAGAATTCTCCTGTGGGAATCCGGGCTGCGGGGCATGCAGAGGATTGATCTGCAGGAAGTTTGCACCATCACGCGCAACGATCGCGGCCAGATCCGCTAGATCCTGCGTATCCCCCATTCCCCACGAACCGCTTGAGCGGGTCGAATACAGTTGAGCCGCAACTCCCCAGCGCTTGCGACCATCATCAAGGCGGCTAGAAAGTCGCTGAGGGACAACAACCAAGGTTGACGAGCATTCGCTTCCATCTTCATGGCGTGCAACAATCCGATGCCACCCAAGAGGCAGCCAATTCGGAATTTTAAAGGTGGCACGCCCAATCAGATTTCCATCGACCATCCGCGGCGGAATCCACCGATCAAGCTGCTGAAGCTCATGGTGCTGCCCATCTTCGGTTTCAACGTGGCACCAGACACCCATCCCGTGAGGAACGTGGACAGGGATCTCCGCCTCGTTTCCCTGGCGACACACCGTCGTCGGAGGGAGAGGCGCCAACCAGATCAGATCTTCATTGTGGCGAAAAGCCTCATCAATTTCGCTCTGCGAAGGTTCTGAAGAGAGCGAGAAACCCAGCGAATTCAACACCGCAACAAGGGAGGCATCTTCAACGTGCTTCCAGTTTCCATACCAATCCCAGAAACCGGTAGAGACCCCAACAGTCTCAGCGAGTTCACGCAGGCGCTCTGTTACCGTCTGACTTACCATAAGGTCCCCTCTGAAATACAGCGATGCCCCTCTATTTTATGGGCTAGAGAAGAGCAGGTGAGACCGATCTTTGTGTGCCTGCAGACACACCTTGCGGTAGACACAGGTGAAGCATCTGCAAGGCGATCTTTCCAGCCCCTGCTCCGAGAACAATTTGGATCACGTGCCCCGAACGCACAACTGCGAGAACTTCAGGAAGACGAAGAGCCATGTCATCAACCTTTTCAGGCGACTTCACTTCGATCCGAATGCGCAGCATGCACGGTTCAATATCTTGGATATTTGATGCTCCCCCCAGAGACTGGAGAAGAAGCGATGCCGTTTCCACGCCTAATCCCCTTTCAGAAACAAGTGACCTACCCCTCATAATATATATGAGCGACACAATTTGGTGCAATACGTCACTTTCTGCAACTTGGGATACAGAAATGCACTGCTATTTAGATGCAAAGTTAGAGACAATATAGCCATGACTACGCCGCTGCCTATTCCCACAATTTCGACTGAACCAGTCGCTTCAGTTTTAAGAATTCTTAGCCTGAAGGAAAACGGCAATGACTCATTCGTCGCACGCTCACTCCCCCAGGTTCGCAGGGTTTACGGCGGCCAGGTTTTGGCGCAAGGACTGCTTGCAGCAAGTGCAACTGTCCCCATTGAGAGGCTCCCCCATTCTCTCCACGCTTATTTTGTCCGAGGTGGAGATCCTGAAAAGACCTTCAATCTAGACGTCACGCGCGTTCTTGATGGTCGTTCATTTTCCAACCGTTCCGTATCCTGCTTCCAAGACACTCGAGAAATTCTCACGATGAGTGTCTCTTTCCAAGGTCCCGAGGCTGCGCCCTCCTATTCCCCCGAGGCGCCCGATGTGCCCGCCGCAAGTGAGTGTCGATCAGCGTTGGAGATCTTCCGTCTCATGGATCACCCCGTCGGCAAATTCCT
>CALHID010000267.1 GCA_938030835.1 uncultured Actinomyces sp.
AGGACGTGGATTTGGCCGCGGATTTTCGCGCCGATGAGGCTGGCGGCCAGGCGGACGCGCCGCTCACGGTCGCCGACGAGGGCCACTTGCGCGAGGAGCCGACTGGCGTGCGCTCCCCTGTTGGCGCCGATGAGGGTGCCTTGGTAGGAGCCTCGCCGCGACAGGCACACGACGTCGACGCCGCTGCGCATCGCCCACGAGCGCGCGCCGGCGGACAGGCCGACGTTTCCGGACAGGACGACACGGGTGACGCTGTTTTTAGGGAGGGATGTGGAGGGCAATGAGCCGGGCGCGTCGACGAGGACGCGGCCCGCTTTGACATGGACGCGCGCGCCGTCGCGGCCGACGTAGAGGATGCGGTCGGCTTGGCCTGTGGGTTCGTCGTTGGGCCGGGTGATCCACGGGTCGATGCCGACGCTGGCGAGGGCTTTCTCATCGTCAATGTACTGGGTCGTCACGTCGACGAGGCGCGCACCCGTGTTGATGGCTGCGGCCGCGACGGTGTCGATGGCGTCGGCCAGACGCTCCTCGTTTGGCGCCGCGAGCACGAGAGTGGTTCCAACGCGCGAGTAGCGCAGGCCTCGCCCGGTGGCGTACCTGTCAAGGTCGAGCAGGGCGGCGTCGGCGAGCACGCTCGTGATCGGGTTGGTGTCCGAGGCCCGGGCGAGTTCGTCGATAATGGGCGCGTCGGTGTCGGGTAAGCCCAGTGCCGAGAGGCCCGCGCGGGTCACGAGGCCCGGGTCGGCGACGCGGATGGTGGCTCTCGCGAGGTGGTGGTTGCCGTGGTCGTAGTCGTCGACAACTCCCCTGCTGAAGGCGTCGTGTCCTGTATGCGTGTCGTCGTAAGTGCCGTGGGGGCGTTCCGTGGTGAGGCGGCGTTCGAGGGTTTCGCACACCGATTCGGCCAGGAGCGCACGGGTAATGGGGTCGGCCGTCGTGAGAGTGTTCGTGTCGAGTGCGGCGATGCGTGGCGGCGCCCAGTCGCTGGCGGCGAGCTCACGTAGCTGGTCGTCGGTGAGGCTTGCTGGTGTTCGATTGTTCGGACTGGTGTGGTCGGGGTGCGATGTGAGGAGTCGGCGTCTGGCGCGAGTGAGGGCTTCGGAACTGAGCGCTTCTCTCAGGGACGAGGCCGTGGCGGGTGTCGTCATTGTCTGTCCTTCCACTCAACAACCTTGCGGTTACTCTACAAGTGTGAAGTTTTGTGGAGAGGCGACACGCCGAGGGCGCGATGGTGGAGGCGATTTCCGGGGCACAAACGGCCCTTTGAGCTGTCCGTGGCGATGCGAGCAGTCGCAACGAAAAGTCTGGTATTCTGGCTTCGTGCTTGCTGGTCGAATGGGTGCTTTTTCGGCCACTGGCGATCCGGTACGACGTTTCCCCTGGTCATAGGGGGTGCGACACGCCGGGCAGTCAGAAAGCACCGAGCGCCAAAAGGTGCATTAAGACCGTCCCAATGGCACCGCGACGTGAGCGAGAAGACCGCCTGTCAGAAAGCACCGAGCGCCAAAAGGTGCATTAAGACAGGGGGTAATCCGCTCGTGGGAGATTGGCAAGACCTGGGTCAGAAAGCACCGAGCGCCAAAAGGTGCATTAAGACTCGTGTGATCTTCCCGCGCCATGTAGCCGGTAGTGGCGTCAGAAAGCACCGAGCGCCAAAAGGTGCATTAAGACATGTGGTCCACTATCAGTCCAGATAAGAGAGGAACCTGTGTCAGAAAGCACCGAGCGCCAAAAGGTGCATTAAGACCTTCCACCGTTTCGAGCGGTAATTCTTGAAGCCGCTGGCGTCAGAAAGCACCGAGCGCCAAAAGGTGCATTAAGACGCCATCACGACGAACGTCGTGGCGGGTACCGGCAACCTGTCAGAAAGCACCGAGCGCCAAAAGGTGCATTAAGACCAAGACACCTTTCCTTCGAAGATCTCGCGGTTAGCGTCGTCAGAAAGCACCGAGCGCCAAAAGGTGCATTAAGACAATTGGCGATTCGATACCATCCATAGAATTAGTGGGTCAGAAAGCACCGAGCGCCAAAAGGTGCATTAAGACCTTCGTGGCACATGAATTAGCCTAAGGCCATGCCCTAAGTCAGAAAGCACCGAGCGCCAAAAGGTGCATTAAGACGCATTAACGGGAGTTTCACCTACCTTATCCCTCCGGAGAACGTGTCAGAAAGCACCGAGCGCCAAAAGGTGCATTAAGACATCGCGCCCTCCAGGCGGGCGTCATCGTCGGTGAACTCGGGTCAGAAAGCACCGAGCGCCAAAAGGTGCATTAAGACCCCCGCTCGAGGCTATCGTGCAGTACGTCGATGATGAGTCAGAAAGCACCGAGCGCCAAAAGGTGCATTAAGACCCCAGCCCAATACCCATCGCCACAACGACAATGACAAGTCAGAAAGCACCGAGCGCCAAAAGGTGCATTAAGACGTTTCTTGCCTACGTGTGCTAGTTGCCGTTTAACGTGTCAGAAAGCACCGAGCGCCAAAAGGTGCATTAAGACGGGTGTGCCGCTCGCTCCTGTGGTGGAGGCGGTGTTGGGGTCAGAAAGCACCGAGCGCCAAAAGGTGCATTAAGACCGTTTAAGAGGTATGAGAGTTGCCTGAACCAGTCGACAGTCAGAAAGCACCGAGCGCCAAAAGGTGCATTAAGACTCTGTGAGCACCTGCGCAGTCGGGGCTACCGGGCGGGTCAGAAAGCACCGAGCGCCAAAAGGTGCATTAAGACGTCGGGGGCGACGGCCCAGGCGAGGCGGTGTCGGAGGCGTCAGAAAGCACCGAGCGCCAAAAGGTGCATTAAGACAGGGCGGCATCACAGCTGCCATGCTGAAGGAAGCTCCTGTCAGAAAGCACCGAGCGCCAAAAGGTGCATTAAGACATCATCTCCGGAAGCACCGTAACGAACTCACCTTCGGGTCAGAAAGCACCGAGCGCCAAAAGGTGCATTAAGACAGGCGTTCAGTAGTTCATTCTTGGCGGCCTTGGTTTCGTCAGAAAGCACCGAGCGCCAAAAGGTGCATTAAGACCTTCCATGAAGTCGCCCATGTTCGTATTGATTTCGAGTCAGAAAGCACCGAGCGCCAAAAGGTGCATTAAGACTCTGTAGTCTCCCCAAAAGGAAGCCCCAAACGAATATGGTCAGAAAGCACCGAGCGCCAAAAGGTGCATTAAGACGACTCATCGGCCTCAGGCACAGAGACCCGGAAACGACGGTCAGAAAGCACCGAGCGCCAAAAGGTGCATTAAGACATGTCAACGTCGTATGGGATATTGCGCTCGGTAAGACTCGTCAGAAAGCACCGAGCGCCAAAAGGTGCATTAAGACCGTGGGTGACTTCCTGGGTTGGACCAACAGTGATGATTAGCGTGTCAGAAAGCACCGAGCGCCAAAAGGTGCATTAAGACCAGCTGTTTGGGTGTGATGCCGCATTTGTTGGTGAGCGTCAGAAAGCACCGAGCGCCAAAAGGTGCATTAAGACGTAGTCCGTTTCGCTATCCTTGGAGCGTGGGTAGTCCGTCAGAAAGCACCGAGCGCCAAAAGGTGCATTAAGACTCCTATATATAAGGGACAGAAGATATAGATGGTTGAAGTCAGAAAGCACCGAGCGCCAAAAGGTGCATTAAGACGTGTACCGGCGCCCAGCCGTCGATGTATATACCGCGCGTCAGAAAGCACCGAGCGCCAAAAGGTGCATTAAGACTGCTCTTTCGTGGCCTATCGCGGGAGGCCACGTTCTTACAAGTCAGAAAGCACCGAGCGCCAAAAGGTGCATTAAGACCGAAGCAACGGCGATTGCCGTCAACTTCTTCGGTTCCATGTCAGAAAGCACCGAGCGCCAAAAGGTGCATTAAGACCCGTCAGCTCGGCGGTGTCCCCGCCACCGCGCCTGTCGTCAGAAAGCACCGAGCGCCAAAAGGTGCATTAAGACAGGACTTTGCCGCTTTGTAGGAGCCCCAAGGCCTCTTCCGTCAGAAAGCACCGAGCGCCAAAAGGTGCATTAAGACTGTGACCTGTGCTATTGCCATCATCGCCACGTTAATAGGTCAGAAAGCACCGAGCGCCAAAAGGTGCATTAAGACGATGGACCGTCATGGGCATGTATCCGGTGTATAGCGTGGTCAGAAAGCACCGAGCGCCAAAAGGTGCATTAAGACTCCATATTCCGTGGTTCATCACGGTGCCTTTGTCGGCGGGTCAGAAAGCACCGAGCGCCAAAAGGTGCATTAAGACACCGTGGCAGGAGCTCGTGTTAGACGCGGCGATGGGCGAAGTCAGAAAGCACCGAGCGCCAAAAGGTGCATTAAGACTAGGCGGGTCCTACCCGCCTAACCTCATGGTCAGCGAGTCAGAAAGCACCGAGCGCCAAAAGGTGCATTAAGACCGCGAGTCCTCGGACAGGACACCGCCGGGGGCCGCGAGGTCAGAAAGCACCGAGCGCCAAAAGGTGCATTAAGACTCAGTGGAAGGACCTGCGAGCCACGGCTGACCCATCTTGTCAGAAAGCACCGAGCGCCAAAAGGTGCATTAAGACCCTCCCAACCCCTCGACTCCGCCACGGCCTCGGCAATGTCAGAAAGCACCGAGCGCCAAAAGGTGCATTAAGACCTTGGACGGACGCGTATTGTGCCGGTTGATTTTCGAAAATGTCAGAAAGCACCGAGCGCCAAAAGGTGCATTAAGACCAGCCCTCCCCTGAAGCAGTAACAGGGCTCTATGTTGGTCAGAAAGCACCGAGCGCCAAAAGGTGCATTAAGACACAGCTGCGACCGTTTGGGGCGGGGCAGCTGTCCAGGGTCAGAAAGCACCGAGCGCCAAAAGGTGCATTAAGACGTCGGAAGCCGATACGCTGAGCAAGATAACCCTCATTCAGTCAGAAAGCACCGAGCGCCAAAAGGTGCATTAAGACATGGGACCTCCCCGTCACCGTCGAACGAACGGAAGGATGAGTCAGAAAGCACCGAGCGCCAAAAGGTGCATTAAGACCTCGAAACCTACACGACCAAAAACGGACAGCCCGGCCAAAGTCAGAAAGCACCGAGCGCCAAAAGGTGCATTAAGACAATAGCCGCAACAACACTCAGAACAATCATCGGGGGTCAGAAAGCACCGAGCGCCAAAAGGTGCATTAAGACGCATCAGGGCCAGTCTTGGTGTATTTCATCCAATAGTGTCAGAAAGCACCGAGCGCCAAAAGGTGCATTAAGACTATAGCAAGCGAGGAGTCCGCAAATGAACACCAACACCCGTCAGAAAGCACCGAGCGCCAAAAGGTGCATTAAGACTGTCTTAATCCTCTACGTAGAAAACGTCCCTGATACCACGTCAGAAAGCACCGAGCGCCAAAAGGTGCATTAAGACTTGAAGATGGCTGTGATGCTTTGGGCATTTACTGTGTCAGAAAGCACCGAGCGCCAAAAGGTGCATTAAGACCCTTGAAAATGTCAGTGACAGGAACATCCCACAAAGCGTCAGAAAGCACCGAGCGCCAAAAGGTGCATTAAGACGAGAGGCACAATAGCCCCGTCGTTTTGTTCGAATGCATGTCAGAAAGCACCGAGCGCCAAAAGGTGCATTAAGACGCGAAGCGCGGTTGGTCCTTGTGAATGAAGCGTGTCAGGTCAGAAAGCACCGAGCGCCAAAAGGTGCATTAAGACCGAGGACTTCGGTCCTTGGGAGATTAGGAGCAATTATGTCAGAAAGCACCGAGCGCCAAAAGGTGCATTAAGACTGTGGATGGCGCGGACGACGCGCCGCCGTCCTAACAGGTCAGAAAGCACCGAGCGCCAAAAGGTGCATTAAGACCATCGAATCGTCGATGAATGACGTATTCTTCGATGCGTCAGAAAGCACCGAGCGCCAAAAGGTGCATTAAGACGTCAATCTTAATAGACTCGTCTGCCGCCTTAACTCCTAGTCAGAAAGCACCGAGCGCCAAAAGGTGCATTAAGACGCTGTACTAATGCCGCCCCATTACCTCTTGGTGCGTAGTCAGAAAGCACCGAGCGCCAAAAGGTGCATTAAGACCTGCGAAAACTGACCGACGGAGGGAATGTCGCCGTTTGTCAGAAAGCACCGAGCGCCAAAAGGTGCATTAAGACCATGAGGAGATGACATCGACGGGCCAGGAGCTGGTGCTCGTCAGAAAGCACCGAGCGCCAAAAGGTGCATTAAGACCGCACAAAGGCCGCGAAGGAAGACATCGCGGCGGCCCGGTCAGAAAGCACCGAGCGCCAAAAGGTGCATTAAGACCCAGACGCCTGTCTGCTTGTTGAGGTACGAGCCGAACGTGTCAGAAAGCACCGAGCGCCAAAAGGTGCATTAAGACAGGGCAAGACAAACAACGAACGATTCATTGAATACATAGGTCAGAAAGCACCGAGCGCCAAAAGGTGCATTAAGACGTAGCTCAGCCTGCGAGTAGTCGCACGAGATGATCTTGTCAGAAAGCACCGAGCGCCAAAAGGTGCATTAAGACCAGACTGCGACGCGGTTCTCGTCGTTGGTCTTTTCGGCGTCAGAAAGCACCGAGCGCCAAAAGGTGCATTAAGACCTGTGACGGGCAATAAGTACGTCGGCGGCGCTCTTGACCTGTCAGAAAACACCGAGCGCCAAAAGGTGCATTAAGACAGGCGTTACAAGATCGCAGACACGTCCTCTGTTAAAAATGTCAGAAAGCACCGAGCGCCAAAAGGTGCATTAAGACGCACCAGTAGGTGCGTTTACGGTCGGTTGTTTGTGGTGTCAGAAAGCACCGAGCGCCAAAAGGTGCATTAAGACGACCTCACCGCCTGTGCCGATCAGCCACAGGTTCTTCTTAGTCAGAAAGCACCGAGCGCCAAAAGGTGCATTAAGACCGAAATTGGCGACAAACGAGAACATCTTAGAGAAGTCGGGTCAGAAAGCACCGAGCGCCAAAAGGTGCATTAAGACAGGATGTCGTTGAGCATCCCATGGTCGATGAGTCTGGGTCAGAAAGCACCGAGCGCCAAAAGGTGCATTAAGACCCGACTGATTCCCGGCCCTGTCGAATCAGCTCATTCGTCAGAAAGCACCGAGCGCCAAAAGGTGCATTAAGACTCGGGATTGACGCGCCGCTGGACATCCTCATCTAGCGGGTCAGAAAGCACCGAGCGCCAAAAGGTGCATTAAGACTGTTGGGCTTGTCGACGATGCGAGTCAGGTCCTTCACGTCAGAAAGCACCGAGCGCCAAAAGGTGCATTAAGACCGGCGGTAATCCCGCCGTCGAGAACTACCTGACGCTGCGTCAGAAAGCACCGAGCGCCAAAAGGTGCATTAAGACATATAGAAGATCTATGACGGTCGCTAGTACTTCGGGGTCAGAAAGCACCGAGCGCCAAAAGGTGCATTAAGACCTGCTTCTACTGAGTATGGGCGCGCGTTGATTGGCACGTCAGAAAGCACCGAGCGCCAAAAGGTGCATTAAGACCTCAAAATATGAGATGGGGTTGCATGTTTGCTTGGGTCAGAAAGCACCGAGCGCCAAAAGGTGCATTAAGACTTAGACAGTTCAAAAGGCATGGTGTCTACTCCAATCAGGTCAGAAAGCACCGAGCGCCAAAAGGTGCATTAAGACAGGAGGCCGGCGTTTTCGAATGAGACCAAGAACACAAGTCAGAAAGCACCGAGCGCCAAAAGGTGCATTAAGACAATGAATGGAAGGGGGGGAGAGCTGTCAGATCGCGTAGCGTCAGAAAGCACCGAGCGCCAAAAGGTGCATTAAGACTGAGGATAGGCGGCGTGTCCCCGGTGGGGGCTTGGATCGGTCAGAAAGCACCGAGCGCCAAAAGGTGCATTAAGACCTAAGGCTGCCGAAATCGACGCCTCCTGGGGCGCACGTCAGAAAGCACCGAGCGCCAAAAGGTGCATTAAGACGAGGTTGTACGCGATAAGCGATGCGACGGTTGAGACGGGTCAGAAAGCACCGAGCGCCAAAAGGTGCATTAAGACCCTCCAACGAGGGCGACCCCGTGGCCGCCGCCGTCGAGTCAGAAAGCACCGAGCGCCAAAAGGTGCATTAAGACCCAAGAACGGAACAGCTTGGTGATGTGGTCTCGAGTCAGAAAGCACCGAGCGCCAAAAGGTGCATTAAGACACGTCATGGAGTTCTACAACGCCGCCGTCATGTCGTCAGAAAGCACCGAGCGCCAAAAGGTGCATTAAGACACCCTTCAGGATGGCGATCGTCACCTCACGATTCGTGTCAGAAAGCACCGAGCGCCAAAAGGTGCATTAAGACGATTAATTTCATCATTAACACGGTGTACACCTCGGGGTCAGAAAGCACCGAGCGCCAAAAGGTGCATTAAGACCAATCTTGCCAATTTCCTTAATCAACTCTGTCAATTCAGTCAGAAAGCACCGAGCGCCAAAAGGTGCATTAAGACGCAGGACCGGCAGCGCGGTTGAAAGACCCGTCATCAGCGTCAGAAAGCACCGAGCGCCAAACGGTGCATTAAGACTTCTGTCAGTTGATACTTGGTATCAAAGTCAACCCGTCAGAAAGCACCGAGCGCCAAAAGGTGCATTAAGACGTTCCCTGCGTGCTGCTGGGATGTCCCACTGGAAGAGTCAGAAAGCACCGAGCGCCAAAAGGTGCATTAAGACACTTCAAGCAGGGGTACCTCCCTCATCGCATCACCGTCCCGTCAGAAAGCACCGAGCGCCAAAAGGTGCATTAAGACACACGGGCCTGTCGATGCTATCACGCGCGCGTTCCTAGTCAGAAAGCACCGAGCGCCAAAAGGTGCATTAAGACACAGTGGTTCGTTGCGGTTCATGGGTGTTATTTCCTTTCGTCAGAAAGCACCGAGCGCCAAAAGGTGCATTAAGATCGGACGCGGCGTCGTTTATGTTTTGGTAGGTCAGACGTCAGAAAGCACCGAGCGCCAAAAGGTGCATTAAGACTTGGAAGAGAGCGAGGCACCATCAATGGATTCCGTGTCAGAAAGCACCGAGCGCCAAAAGGTGCATTACGACCTTACACCCCACTTGACATGAATTTCTTCACTCGATCGGTCAGAAAGCACCGAGCGCCAAAAGGTGCATTAAGACGTGTATCGAACACGAGGTCCTCAACGATTTTTGACTTGTCAGAAAGCACCGAGCGCCAAAAGGTGCATTAAGACACTGTCTAAGATCATCTCGTCGATCAAGCCGACTGTGAGTCAGAAAGCACCGAGCGCCAAAAGGTGCATTAAGACCAACCTTACGGCGCACGTTAGCAATGAACGAGCCAAGTCAGAAAGCACCGAGCGCCAAAAGGTGCATTAAGACTTGATGAAAGCCGGGACAGTGACCTGGTAGTTGATTCGAGGGTCAGAAAGCACCGAGCGCCAAAAGGTGCATTAAGACAGGACCACGATCTCGTTGATCTCGTTGAAGTCGGGGGTCAGAAAGCACCGAGCGCCAAAAGGTGCATTAAGACCCGCGAAGGAAGACATCGCGGCGGCCCGTGAGCGCGGGTCAGAAAGCACCGAGCGCCAAAAGGTGCATTAAGACAACCCGTTGGGAGATCCTTCTCGGCAGCCTTCTTATCGGTCAGAAAGCACCGAGCGCCAAAAGGTGCATTAAGACCCAATAAAGAAGGTTGCCGGGCACGTTGGCGTTGCCCGCGTCAGAAAGCACCGAGCGCCATAAGGTGCATTAAGACGGGCGTCATGTCGGTGTGCTCGTCCATTGCGAACGCTGTCAGAAAGCACCGAGCGCCATAAGGTGCATTAAGACCGGCCCGGCCTCCGTCCACTGAACGGTCAGGTTGATGTCAGAAAGCACCGAGCGCCATAAGGTGCATTTAGACCCATCAGACACCATCCTCTCCACGAGACTCAACGTAAGTCAGAAAGCACCGAGCGCCATTAGGTGCATTAAGACGACAGGGTGGCGAGGTTTTTCACACCGAGGTCAATGCGTCAGAAAGCACCGAGCGCCATAAGGTGCATTAAGACTCCAGTCAGGGCGCATGTGACAACGCCATACACCGATAGTCAGAAAGCACCGAGCGCCATAAGGTGCATTAAGACTCCAGAAGTTCCCAATGTGGAAGAGCTTTGGGATAATTCGTCAGAAAGCACCGAGCGCCATAAGGTGCATTAAGACTGGAAAAGCACTTTTCTTCAGTGCAGGATGAGATCCTAGCCAGAAAGCACCGAGCGCCAAACGGTGCATTAAGACTGCCAGGCTGAGCACACCACCCACGACAGTTGTAATGTCAGAAAGCACCGAGCGCCAAACGGTGCATTAAGACCCCTGAACGGTCACCCAATGCTTGTAATCCTTACGATGTCAGAAAGCACCGAGCGCCAAAAGGTGCATTAAGACAAAGACCAGTACAGGGCTGCTTCAACTTCGTCACCAGTCAGAAAGCACCGAGCGCCAAAAGGTGCATTAAGACTATGACAGTTTTTTGCTCACAATAACAACTCCCAAGTCAGAAAGCACCGAGCGCCAAAAGGTGCATTAAGACGTCAATGTTCCAACGGCGTCCGAGCTCAGGCTTGTCCGTCAGAAAGCACCGAGCGCCAAAAGGTGCATTAAGACTTACCCCACCACTTGTCGTTCATGGCATCGGTACCCGCTTCAGAAAGCACCGAGCGCCAAAATGTGCATTAAGACGTGCTCGATGTCGGACAACTGGATCCAATCGCCGAACTGTCAGAAAGCACCGAGCGCCAAAAGGTGCATTAAGACGGTTGATCTTCACGCCCTCGAACCAGAGATTGTTCACCGTCAGAAAGCAACGAGCGCCAAAAGGTGCATTAAGACTCTGGTCTTCCTCCATGCGATCAGACATCGTCTTGACCAGTCAGAAAGCACCGAGCGCCAAAAGGTGCATTAAGACCCCTTATCCTCGATGTTCGTAATGAAGATTTTCATCGTCGTCAGAAAGCACCGAGCGCCAAAAGGTGCATTAAGACCGAGTCCACCAGGCCCCCGTGACGTTTGTCTTGTCGGCGTCAGAAAGCACCGAGCGCCCCAAATTTCGCACGTAATTCCCTTCTTTCAACTCTGTACCAACTCTCAGAAATCGCAGAATTTCAACGATCCGACTTCAAACGTTGAAACAACAGGCCGGGAATTACGTGCAACATTTTTGCGGAACCATCCGCGGCCCGCACCAAACAGTGCATTAAGACGGCAGGTCGTTGGACGCGATGATGTCGGTCTTTCCGAAGTCAGAAAGCACCGAGCGCCCGAAAATATCGCACGTAATTCCCCTAAGGTCCATCACCGATAGACACCAGAAACCGCGAAATATCAACGATCTGCATTCAAACATTGATAGATCAGCGCCGGAATTACGTGCGACAATTTCAAACAACCATCGACAGCCGGCGGTGTCATAGGGTGTAAGCAATTTTCGTGTAGTGGTGATGCTGTTTGGAGGCTGATCATGGGGTGTCGTCGGATGCTTGGTGCCTGGGATCGCGCGGCGATCATGGCGGGGGTGAATGTGGGCTTGTCCCAGACGCGTATCGCTCACTTGATTGGGCGTAGCCCCTCGGTGGTGTGCCGTGAGATCGCCCGCCATACGGGCCCTGATGGGCAGTATTGGGCCGAGGAGGCCGGCAAGGCGGCCCGCGCGGCTAGGCGTCGCCCGAAGAAGCGCCTGTTGGATTGTGACGAGGTCCTTCGCCGCCGTGTGATCGCTGATTTGTCCCAGGGGCACACTCCCCGCCAGATCAGCGGGCGCCTGCGAGAGGAAGCGTGTGGCACACTGCCCTCCATGGATACTTCCCCCGACGCCCAGGGTCACACGATCAGCCATGAGGCGATCGACACGTGGATTGACGCCCACCCCAAGAAGACGCTCATCGAGCACGGCATTTGCTTGCCCTCGCGCCGGTGGATGCGCAAGAAACCCCCAGCAAGCGGGCGCAAACCCCCTATCGTTGGGATGCGGCTGATTGACGAGCGCCCTGACATTTCTGATCGGAAAATCCCGGGTAACTGGGAAGGCGACCTGATTATCGGCCAAGACGGAGCCAGTGCGTGCGCGACCCTGGTTGAGCGCACCACCCGCTACCTGATCATCGTCGCCCTGCCCCTGGGGAGGAAAGCCGACCAGGTCCGGCGCGCTCACCCGCCGCATCCAGGGCCTGCCCGACGGGGCGATGCGCACACTGACCTGGGACCAAGGCCGGGAAATGGCCCGCCACCAGCGCCTCACCCACGACACCGGCGTGGAGGTGTTCTTCGCTCACCCCCACAGCCCCTGGGAGAGAGGAACCAACGAAAACACCAACCGGCTCATCCGCCGCTA